>JAISUN010000106.1 GCA_031272085.1 Dysgonamonadaceae bacterium
CGGCACAGATAAAATGCTGAAATTAACAGCATCAATCAAAGACTGCGCTTGTTGTGGGGCATATACCGTAGGCGGTGGATGGCTTAATTTTATGTGTTACAATCTTGGCGCCGACCCTGTATTAGCAACCCCTGCCACACAGCAGGCTGCAGCTCCGACAAACGTTTGGACAAACAGTGACGGAGTTACGACTTTGCAGGTTTACGGTAACTACTATCAGTGGGGCAACAACCTTGCTTTGAGCGCAACGGCGGCTACCGAAAACAACTGGAGTAGTACTGCAATTACGACAGCAGGCTCGCCTGGGTATTTCAATAGCAGTTACAACAATGTGTGGGGCGATGGCGGCGCAAAAGGAGTAAACGACCCCTGTCCGAGCGGCTGGCGCGTGCCGAGTACGACGCAGTGGCAGTCGATTGCCAACGGCAACACAACTGTTTTTTCGCTAAACACAACCGGTGTAGTAACTACCCCTTCCACCAACAAATGGACTTGGAAGGAAACGACGACCAAAGGCGTGCAGATTGGGGATTTCCTCTTCCTGCCCGCCGCGGGTTACCGTTACAGCGTTTCTACTGTGTACAATCATGGGACGGACGGCCTCTATTGGAGCCGTACGCCTAATGGCACGCAAGCTTACAGCCTGTCCTTCTTCAGCAATGGCGTGTACCCGGCGGGCAGCGTCCCTCGGAACTACGGCTTTTCCGTCCGTTGTGTCGTAGATAATTAAGTGCATAAAGGCTTTAAAGGCTTTAAGACTAAAAGACAGAAAGTTTAAGACTTTAAGATTTTAAGTTAAACCTGTTAGGTTTTTGAAAACCTGACAGGTTTGGTTAAACTAAACTTTCCAAGTCTTCGAGACTTGGAAAGTTTTTGAGAGAGAGGGAAAGCGGTGTTTGACGTATTTTGGTTTACACGATAAATTATTTGCTGTTTGGAAAATAATTCGTAACTTTGTGGCGTAAAAAATCATTATTAAAATTTAATTGATTATGGCACGTCCAATAACAGACACCCCGACATTACGCGGGATTGAGGCTCTTCGTTTTATGGAACGGATGGAAAATGTCAAAAAAATTTCTGCTCGAAAACGAAAGGAAATGAACGACAGTTACCGGTTATTCAAACAAAGAGCCACATTCGCTGTATGAAGGGGATAGATTTTGACTGGAAAGTAAAAAGGTTGGAATTAAATACCAATATCAAACCTTTTGAAAGCGAAGATAGCGACCTGAATGATTTTTTGACAAACGATGCAAAAAATTATTTGGCTCAAATGCTTGCTGTTACTTATCTTATCGAAACTGAAACAGAAACTATTGCATACTTTTCGCTGTTGAATGACAATCTGAAACGCAGTATTCAGCGCGACCTGTCCGAAGAAGAAAGCAAAATTTGGAACAGGCTAAACCGTAAAGTGCCAAACAGAAAGCGAAAAGGCACCTACCCGGCGGTGAAAATCGGACGTTTGGCGGTATCAAAAAAATATGCAGGAAGCGGTTTTGGCAAGTTCATCATACAATCTGTTACGAGTATGTATCTCGACAATGAGCAAAAAGCAGGTTGCCGCTTTATAACTGTCGATGCATATTCAAGTGCGTATGGTTTTTATGAAAAAAACGGTTTCAATTTTTTGACCGACAAAGACATTGACAAATCGGAACGCACAATGTTTTATGATTTAATAGCGGTATAATATTTTTGTCAACTAAATTAATCGTGTAAACCAAAAATAAACAGTGGTTTACACGATTTTTATTTTAAAAAATCTGTGCAATTAACCGAACAATATTGATAATTTTATTAGAAGTTCATACTATTGGCATTTATTCTAAATAAATTATTAATTAAGTTTATTAATATTAATTAGTTAGTTAGTTTTAAGCGATGTGCGCACATCCAAAAAGTTTAACCAAAACCTTTATTTTGTTTTGCCCGATTTTAAAATATGATAAGTCTGCAAAAACAAATTTCTGCAGAAACAAAAAAAGAAAGGGGTAAAAATTTTAACTAATTAACTGCTGTAACCCCATTTAAGATAGACTGCGCCCCAGGTATATCCGGCTCCAAAAGCGGTAAGAATCACATTGTCGCCCTTGCGGATATGTTTTTCCCAGTCCCAGAGGCAGAGGGGGATGGTTCCGGCGCTCGAATTGCCGTATTTTTCGATATTTACCATTACTTTGTCGAGCGGGACGTCCAAACGGCTCGCTACTGCTTCGATAATCCGGAGGTTGGCCTGATGCGGGACAATCCATCGGATGTCGTCTTTTGTAATGTTGTTTCGGCGGATAATTTCTTCGCAAGTGTCGGCCATCGAAGTAACGGCTTTTTTGAAAACCACTTTCCCGTTTTGCCAGATAAAGTGCATCCGCTGGTTAACCGTTTCGTGCGAGGCCGGATGTACGGAGCCTCCGCCCAGCATGTGCAGGTTTTCTACGCTGTCGCCGTCAACGTGCAGAACCGAGTCGATAATGCCTTCTTCTTTTTCGGAGGCTTCGACCATCACTACGCCACAGGCGTCGCTGAAAATAGGGCAGGTATTGCGGTCGAGCGTATCGGTAACGACCGACAGCACGTCGCCCGCTATAACCAGCACTTTTTTGTATTTTCCGGAAACAATGTAGGCGTTGGCCACGTCGAGGGCGAAGATAAATCCGCTGCAAGCCGCCGAAAGGTCGAACCCGAAAGCGTTTTTCATCCCGGCCTTGTGCGCGACTAACGAGGCTGCATTCGGAAGAATGTAGTCCGGCGTAGAAGTTGCGAACACGATAGCCTCGACCGTTAGCGGGTCGAAAGGATGTTTGCGCTGCAAGTCTTCTATTGCTTTTTCTGCGAGATAACTTACGCCGATGCCTTCTTCGGGCTTCAAAATCCGGCGTTCTTTAATGCCTATCCGCTGCTGAATCCACTCGTCGGAAGTATCGACATAAGTGGATATTTCCTCGTTGGTAAGTTTGTAATCGGGTACATAGCCTCCAACGCCTGTAATTACTGCGTGAATTTTGTCCAAGGTACGAGTATTTTGCGTCCGAAAGGCTTATGCCTCCGCGGTTTTGTCGATGATAACTTTTCCCTTGTAATACAGTTTGCCTTCGTACCAGTGTGCGCGATGATACAGATGATACTCGCCCGTTGTCGGGTCAATTGCCAACTGTGGAACGACTGCGTGGTCGTTAGCGCGGCGTTTGTCTCTTCTGGTTTTACCAACTCTTCGTTTAGGATGTGCCATTTTTGTAAATTTTTATTTTTATTATAATTTTATTCTTCTTCCCTAAAATTTTTCAGCGCGTCCCAACGCGGGTCGGTAGCGCTTTCGCGTTCATCGTCCGTTTCGTCGGCGTCCTCGTCTTCAAACGAATCTTCGCCGTCCGACTTGGGAGCGTACTGTTTCAGTTTGCCCGACATTTGCCGGTTGCATTTGCCCGGACCGTGAACGTGCTTTATGGGAATAGTCAGAGCCACAAATTCGTAAAGGAACCATGCAAGGTTTATCACGCCTTCCGATTCGGGGATAACCACAACCTCGTCGCTGTCGTCGGAATAATCTTTGCCGAGTTTTACTATCAATTTCTGTTCGCTTTCCACCGGCAAATCCATGTCGTCGAGGCAGCGGTCGCAGGGCAAAATTATTGTTCCCGACAACTTGAAATCGAGTTTATAAACGTCGTTTATCCGGGCGACAGTCAGCCTTACATTGACTTTCCCCTTCTGAACTTCCTCGCCGTCGATGTTTGCAAAAAACTGATTATCAAGCAGAAAATCGTAATTTTGCTTTGCTTCGCTCATCCCTTTGAGGTCAACCTTATATTTGTCGAACTTTCCCACAAATGTTTTGTTTTTTAAAAACGGCGCAAAGGTACAAAAAAAATCCGACAAATAAAAATATATTGGCTTTGAAGCAGGAAAAATTTGTCTGAACGCAAAATAATCGCTATTTTTGTGCCGAAAAAACAAGAATTTTTATCTTATGAACATTCTGCTTACAGGTTCAGGGGGGCGCGAACACGCTCTGGCGTGGAAGATAACGCAAAGCCCCTCGACCGATAAACTCTTTATAGCGCCCGGAAACGGCGGTACCGGCAAAGTTGGAATCAACGTCCCGATTTCGGCGACCGATTTTCCCGCTCTGGGGAAATTTTGCCTCGAAAATCAGGTGAAAATGGTGGTGGTAGGCCCCGAAGCCCCGTTAGTGGAAGGCATTTACGATTATTTCCGCGATACTCCGGCTTTGGCTGAAATTCCGGTTGTCGGCCCCTCGAAAAGCGGAGCGCGACTGGAAGGCAGCAAAGATTTTGCCAAGGCTTTTATGCTCCGGCACAATATTCCGACTGCAAAATATCAGAGCATTACGCTATCCGAAATTGAAAAAGGACGCGCTTTTCTCGAAACTCTGAAACCCCCTTACGTGCTGAAAGCCGATGGGTTAGCCGCCGGAAAGGGCGTTCTGATAATCGACGATTTGGAAGAAGCCAGGACGCAACTTGCCGCAATGCTTGGCGGAAGTTTCGGCGAAGCAGGTGAAACGGTTGTGATTGAGGAATTTATGAGCGGAATAGAATGTTCGGTTTTTGTGCTGACCGACGGCAAATCTTATAAAATTTTGCCCGAAGCGAAGGATTACAAACGAATAGGCGAAGGCGACAAAGGTCCGAATACAGGCGGAATGGGCGCCGTTTCGCCCGTCCCGTTTGCCGATGAAAAGTTTATGCAGAAAGTCGAGCAGAAAATTGTAATTCCTACAATAGAAGGCTTGAAACAGGAAAATATTGATTATAAAGGATTTATATTTCTCGGACTGATAAATTGCGGTGGCGAACCTTTTGTTATAGAATATAATTGTAGAATGGGCGACCCTGAAACAGAGGCAGTTATGCTTCGCATAAAGTCTGATTTCGTCGATTTGCTACAAGGAGTTGCCGATGGAACGCTGTCCGAAAAGCCGCTTTTGGCCGACGAACGCTATGCCGCAACGGTAATGCTCGTTTCGGGCGGTTATCCGGGCGATTATGCAAAAGGCAAGGAAATAACAGGCGTAGAGCAGGATTCGGCGCAAACTACGGTTTTCCACGCCGGAACGGAAATCAGGGACGGAAAATTGCTGACAGCCGGAGGCCGCGTGATTGCGGTAAGTTCCTACGGCGGCAGCATTGACGAAGCCCTCAATCGCTCGCTTGCCGCCGCCGAAAAAATCAATTTCGAGGGAAAATATTACAGACGCGATATAGGATTCGATTTGAAGCCGTATGTGGATTGACCATATTCATAAAATGCTGGTTACCAACTGGTTTTTCCTGTTGGCCGTTATTGCCGGCTTTATTTTCCTGAAAATTCAGGGCGACTGGACAAATCCCTATCTTTGGTGCGGAATAGCCGTCCAGGTTGGCGTTGCCATTTTCCTGATTCAGATTAACAGCCATTTTGCGATAATCCGCACCCGCACTCTGCTGCCGGGGATGATGTTTTTGCTGCTGGCGCTCAATTTGCCGCTGACGGAACACAATCTGACCGAAAGCCTGATTACGCTGGGGATAGCGGTAAATTTTTTCCTGCTTTTCCTGACTTATCAGGAGCCGGAATCGCAGGTTCATTCCTTCGATATTGCTGTTTTGCTGACTGTCGGCAGTTTATTTTGGCCGCCGCTGCTGTTTTTCTTCCCGATTTTCTGGATAGGGTTTTTCCGCTTTCAAAGCCTGACGTGGAAAGTTTTTTTGGCCTCGCTGACGGGAATTATTGTGGTTGAACTCTGCATTTTTGCGTGGAGCGTTTATTGCGACGACATCGACATTTTCCTGTCGCTGCTTCCGCCTGTCAGTGAGATGATTACGCCCGAAATGCCGGTTTTGAACATTTACGAATGGGTAATAATCGGATTTGCGCTTCTTCTGCTTATTTGGGAAGGCTTCAACCTGTTTGTTTCCGGGATTTCTGAAACCGTGAAAACCGTATCAATACTCAATTACCTGTATTACGCCATTTTCCTGATGTTCACTTTTTCGCTGCTGAAAAATAATTCCGAAACTCAATGGGAATCGCTGACAGCCATTCCTGCGAGTTTTATTTTAGCGCATTTTTTCACGACTACCAATAACCGGCTGACCAAACTGTTGATGATTGTTTATTTCGCTTTTATGGTTGTTACCGGGCTTTTACTGCACTCGGCAACGTAACATTTCGCGTTTGCCGGCCGGCCCCGGAATCCGCTCGACTGCAAATCCCGCCTGAACAAATCCCCTACGAACAGCGCCTTTTGCGCAATAAGTCGTCAGAATCCCGCCACGGTTCATTGATTTGAAAATTGCGTCAAACAGCGTTTGTTGCCAGACTTCCGGCTGCTTGTCGGGTGCGAAAGCGTCGTAATAAACCAAATCGTATTTTTCGGGAAAACGGAAATCGTTGAAATCGCAACAAACTTTGTTCAGCACAAAGTTTTCGGAAATCTTGACCGGTTTTTCCCATTCGGCTCGGTGCAATTTAAGGAATAAACTGCGATTTTCCGCTCCAAAATCGAGTTTTGAATAAATTTCTTCCGGCAAAGGAAATTTTTCAAGTCCGGAATAATTGACTTTCAGCCCGCAGGTTTCCGCTTCCAGAGCGGTAAGCATGGCATTGAGGCCGGTTCCGAAGCCAAGTTCTAAAATATTTATCCGGTTTCCGGTTTCTTTTTCCTTTGCAAGTTCTAAAAAACCGGCATTGATGAATACGTGCCGCGATTCGCTGCCCGCCCCGTTTACGGAATGGTAATGCTCGTCCATTTCCGGTACGAAAAGCGTAGGCGAACCGTCGGCAGTAATCTGAATTTCCGGCTTCATCAGTCGAAATTTAGCGGAACGTCCTTTCGGAATGCGGTAGCGGTGAACAGCGAAATAAGTTCGTCTTTTTCGTTGGTAATCCTGACCTCGAAAGTGGCGAGTTTTTTGTGTACGTGGACTGCCCGCGCCTCGGCAAACAGCGTTCCTTCGCCTACTCCCTTGAAATAGCGGATGCTGGTTTCTATCGACATTGCCAAATTGCCGTAAGCGTTTACCGCAGCGGCGAAAGCGAGGTCGGCAAGGGTGAAAATCGCGCCGCCCTGAACCACATTTCCGGCGTTGAGGTGCATCGGCCGGATTTCCATTTTGGCCTTTGCCCGTCCGGGTTCTACTTCTAAAAGTTCTACTCCCGAAAATACCGCATAGCGGTCGTCTTTGAAAAATTCTTTAATTGTCATTTATCTTTTTTTATTTGTATTCCGGCGCCCCGATTTTGCCCAAAAACAGTACAGTATTGCTCGACGTTTCCTGAATCATAAACAGGAAAGGACGGTCGAGGCGTAATGTTGCCTGTTTGGGTAGGTTGGCGGCCAACTCTTTCATTTCTATCATTGTTACCGCAGCCGCTTCCGTACCTTGCTCATTTACATCAATATATGTATTTTGCTTTACTTTGGAAATGCACAAAGGACTGTCTGAAATTCCGGAAAAGTCGGCATAAGGCGAGAAAGCAATGCCCATTCCGAGATTCGCGAGCGGGTCATTTAAAATAGCGTCGAAACTGATTTTAAATTTCGGAACGAAAAGGTTGAGGTCGTAAGTGCAAGCGCTGAACAGGCAGCGGGAAAGATAATCCGGCTGTTTCAGCGTTTCGAGCAGGCTCTCGACAGTTCCCGCGGGCAGGATGAAAACCATTCTGAAAGCGCCGTTCCCGTAGGGAAGACAGGCGAGCGAGAGGTTTTCGTCGGAATAGTAGAGCAGGTCGCTGTTTTGGCTCATCATTTGTACGTCTATGAGGTTGCCGCCGTCGGTTTGGAATTTTTCGGTTTTCGTCGAGGAGGCCGGAAATCCGCAGCCGTCCGACCACGAACCCTTGAAATACAGGGCGTTCATCAGGTACATCACCGCGTCGGCGGGGATATAGTCTATCATCTCTTTAATCAATCCGTTAGTATTGTCGGAGCACCACTGGTTGATAATGTCGGGCGCATTTGGACTGGCGAAATCAAGTTCGCTGACTTTTGCGTCGTACCATTGGCGGTTGAGGTCGTAAAAACTTTCTTTGAACGGGAAACCTTGCCTTGCCCAAATCGAGTTTGCAATCGAGAGTTTGGTTGTCGGGTCGGTTTTCAGCAGGGTTTCTTTCAGTTTCTTGAAATAAGCGTTTACCTCGTCTTGCGAAATGTCGCTCATTCCCATTACTTTCTGGATTGAATCGCGGGTTTCGCCGTCGGCTCCGTTCCAAACCATTGCCAGCGCCATATTGAGGCTCAATGGCGAAACTACCGGATTTTCGCCTGTGTCGTCGAGTTTCATAACTTCTGAAAGCAACTCAAATCCAAGGATTTGTCCTGCTTCGGTCAGTTTTTGTTCGTTCTCGGTCAGCGAGATGATAATCGGCTCGGCGTATTCGTTTTTTTCGTCGGAAATTTCATTGCAAGCCGACAATCCGAATAATACTAATGAGAGGAATACGAGTTTTTTCATTGTGTTTATTCTTTAATTGGAATATAACTTATCTGTTTGATATTCTGCAAGTTGCTGTAATCGTACTGATACAGTCCGTCGTCGGCAATCATCATCAGCGTGTTGCCGAAGGGAATCAGGTCGTAGCCGTCCATTCCTTTTTTATGCAGGAGTTGATTGGCCATAAGCGTCATCGGGTTTCGCGCGTCGAAAACTTTCAGCCCGTCGTCGCAGAGGAAAAGCGTGCCGTTGTCGATGCCGAGGCCTTTCGGGTTGGTCATCGAATACGAGCAAAGCGGCTTTGGATGCTGCACGTCGGCAACGTCGATAATTATCAGTTCATCAACGGTTTGGCCGCAAAAATTGCCGGAGCGGACGGTAACAAAAGCCACGTCGTTGTCCACCACAACCGGGTCGCAGCCGTAAACGTGCGTGATTTGCGAGCAATAATCGGGCTGTTCGGGATTTGCGACGGAATAAATTACCATTCCGGTAGGCGTTCCGAGGAACATATTTTCTTTGTAACTGAAAATGGTTTCCACGTTTCCTACATAGAAAAAATCCGGGATTTCAGCAGGTTTTTCGGCTTTCAGGTCGAAAATGTGCATCTGGTAGTTGAAGACTGCATAAAGATAATCCTTGTAGATTGCGAAGCGCGACATTGAGCCGTTCACGCCGCTGCCGCCCGATTTATCGCCGCCGGAAGCGTTCATTGCGTAGGAGCCGTCGTCCATCAAATATTCGTAAAATGCGTCGTTGTTCGTACTTTTGATTTTTTTCACTTCCCAGCCTACAATCACGCCGGGGAGTTTGCCGTTGGCGTCGTAGCAGGCGGTGTAATCGATGCCGTAAGTGTTGTCGCAACTTGGCGCTGCATCGGGAAAAACGTTTTCCAAGCGGCCTTTCAATACGGGTTTTTCCGGACTGGAAATATCGAACCAGACGAGGTCGATGTACGAATCGGCATAAAGAATATTGTTGCGGACAGAAATATCGGCATTGCCCAAAAGTTCGATGAATGCTACATTTTTGGGCTGCGAAGGATTTGTGTTGTTAATCACGTGAATCCCCTTTTCCGTCTCTGAAATAAAGAGATAGCCGTTGTAGAAGCATATTTTCCCAAGATTGGTAATCTGCTCGCCGGAAGTCCGGACTTTTACCGAATTTCTAAATTCCGTTTCGGACATAAAAACCGGCTGATTCAGGTTAATCCACGAGGTTTCTTCGTAACTCTCGCTGCACGAGGCTGTTAAGCCCGCTATCGCTAAAAGTGCAAAATAAATTAAATTTTTCATAACATTTGATGTATTTACTTGTTTTACAGTGATTTACCACAGATAACTCAACCCGCCTCCGATTCCGAAATTTAATTTGCTGTCCGCCCCGAAATAATAAGCGGCGTATGGCTCGAAAAACAGCGCATAATTGCTGTGGAAGCGGTATTCAAAGCCGATTGAAGCGTTGGCCGCAAACCTGAAATTGTCGAGATTTTCCTTAATTTTGGTTTTCTGTTCCGCGCCGTAATCGTTTTTGTATCTCATCGAGAGGCTCGAAGTCAGCCCTCTTTCAACTTTTCCGCCCGCTCCGCAATATATATTCCATGTTTTTTTTGCGCTTTCCTTGATTATTGTTCGCAGATTCAGCGGAATACCGATATAGTGCGACTTTACTGTTGCATCCTGCATCCAGTCGGCGCCGCCTTTGCTGTAATCTTCTGATACAAAGGTATATATCAATCCTGTTTCTATCGAATTTCGGCGCGAAAGCATTTTTCGGAACGTAAGTCCGAAAGTCATCGGGGGATTTATCGAATGGTCTGATTCCTCGAAATTGTTTTCGATGACGCCCTTAATTGTCTGATAATCGGGTAGGGCAGCGAGCGTAACCAAGCCCTTGGCGCCGTAATATTCGTTGCTGACCAACACCATATCGGCGGCGGGGGCTGCTAATTGCGAATTTGCGGAAGAATTGTTACCCGAACTTGCCAAAAATCCGATTGCAGTGCGCTTTTTCGGCTTTTTTACAGCAATCGGCTCGTCGCCGAATGGGTCTTTGGGCCGGGGAAGTGCGTATTGCTGTTTTTGTTGCGTCTTTTCGGCTTCGGCAGCGGGTTCTGCGGCTTTTTCCTGTTTGTTTTCGGCAATATTTTCTGCAAGGATTTCTTCTTGCGCCGGATTTATTGCCGGTTCAGCCCTGTTTTCAATGCTTTTTTCGATTGCTTTTTTGGCAGTTTTAGCCTCTTTATCAGATAATTGGGCGGTAAAAACGTTTTTGCCGACAATCTCGACAGGTTTTTCGGCTTCCTGCTTTGCCGGAACTTGCGGGGTTTGGGCAATCGGTGCTGCCGTTTGAACCTCGTTTTCTTTATTAACCGGCAACAGCAACAAGAAGGCGAGAACTGCGGCGGCAGCCCCCGAAATCCAAAACCAGAGCGCATTACGGCGGGGTTTTGAGGCCAATCGGCTTTCGATTTTATCCCAAACCTGCTCGCCGGGCTGAACGGAATAATTGTTCAGTTTGTCCCTGATTTGCTGTTCAAGTGTGTTATTTTTATCTTTCATTTACTTATTCAAATTTTTTAGTTTTTCTTGCAGCATTTTCCTTGCGTGCGCATATTGCGAGCGGGAAGTGCTTTCCCCGATATTCAGCATCCGTGCGATTTCGGCGTGCGGATAGCCCTCTACCGCAAACAGATTGAAAACGGTTCGATAGCCGGCGGGCAGTTCCGCAATGCAATCCATTATTTCTTTTGCCGAAATTTCGTCGAGTACCGAAAGTTTAACTTCTTCTGCAATGATTTCATTTTCAGCCTGTTCCAAATAACGTTTGGCGATTTGCTTTGCCCTGATTTCCTGCAAGGCGCGGGTTATGAAAATTTTCCTCATCCAGCCTTCTATCGAGCCTTTTCCGCTGTAATCGCCTATTTTCGTGAAAACTGTTATAAACCCTTCCTGCAAAATGTCTTCCGCACTGTCCTTGTCGGGCGCATAGCGGAGGCATAAGGCAAACATCGTACCCGAATAGAGTTCGTACAACTGCTTTCTGGCTTGCGGTTCGCCTTTTTTGCATCCCTCTATCAGCGTTCGTTCATCGGACAAATTCAGGTTCATTTGCTATTAAGATGATTGAGGGATTAAAAAAGTTGCATCTGCAATTTTGTTTTAACAATTTTTAACGCTCTTTTTTCAATTTGACGACCGCCGATTCGAGCGATTCGGTCGGCTCGATGATGTTCCACGCTCCCCAAAAGTCGCTGTCGTAGTAACTTGGCGCCTCTTCGCTCAACGATTTGTTCATCGAAAACGCCTTTTTCGCCGAAATTTTTTCCGGATTTTCGGTTTCGAGGTCGGTAACAACCATTTCGCTGACGACGGAATAATTGGTGGCAAAGAGTTTGCGCTTCCAGTCGCACTTGAATTTCAACTCGTTATGAAGGTAACTCAACACCGTTTTGCCGTTCAGGTATTTGTAACTGACCACGTAATTCACTTCTTCGGGCGTGAAGCGCAGTCCGTAGGGTTTATGCCTCAAAATCAGCCTTGTAACCTGCTCTTTGTCGCTCATATCCATCGAAAACTCGATTCTCGAAAAGGACAGATTTTCTGCGTCGATATATATAACTCCTTCATACAAAGGAATATCTGAAATATATTGCGGCTTGAAATTGACGGAATACTGCAATCTGTCGTCGAGATAAATGTTTTGCCCCATCCGGTAGTCGTAGAGATAGAGATATTCCTTCGAGAGCAGGATGTCGGGGTTTTTCACAATATCGAGGAAGATTGACAGGTTAGGCCCGCCAAGCAGTTTTACGGCCAAGGTGTCTTTTGGATTGGGGCTTGCGAGGTTGCGCCCTTTCAGGATTTGAACCCTGTCGCCAACAACATCCTGTTTGTACGATGTTTTGTAAATGTCGATTACAGCCTCCGAAATGTTGATATATTTCCGTTTTTTTTGGACTGTTTCGCGGTAAAAAGCGGTCAGTGCGTTGGGTTTTTGGCTGTAATTCGCATCTATCCGGTCGATAGCGGCCTCTATCAGGTGCAGAGGCTTTTCCCAACCGGCAACTACAATCTCTTTGAGCGGGTAGGGTTGAGGGGTCAGATTGACGACAATATTTGTCCGGTCTTTGTGTTGAAAAGGGATTCGCGAGTTGTAATAACCCAGACAGGAAATTTCTATTTCGTCAACATTTGCATCGGCGCTTATTTTCAGGATAAACTGGCCGTCCTCGTTGGTAACGGTGCTGATAGAGGTTCCGACAGCCTTCAAATGCGCGTATTCGATTGCCTTTTTGTTGTTCGCGTTTTTCACTGTTCCGCTCAAAGTGAAATATCCCGTTCCGTCCTGCGCCCCGATGTGAGAAAACGCCGAAAGCAGGCACGCGAAACAAAGGCTCCATTTAAATTTGTCAATACTTGTTTTCATAAAATGACGAAATTATGATTAATTTTATCTTTATTTTTCAAATAAATTTTATACCTTTGCATTATGTATAGACTATTTTTATTTTGTATATCATTAAGTTTCATCCATCCATCTTTCCCTCAAACTAACGACAGCATCCGCATTGACGGCGAGTGTTATCGTATGGGCGAGAAGGAGTTGTTTATTTCGGCCGGCCTTATAACCACCGGATTGGTAGCCAATATAACCGGACAAAAAGACCTGTTTTCTTCGTCGCGTCCCAACGCAGAAAAGCGTGCAACTCCTTTCGACGACGCTTTTCAGTATGCGCCCATTCCTATGCTGATAGCCTTCGACGCAGTGGGAAACGCGAAGCACGAGCCTCTCGACCAGTTTTTCCTGCTGTCGCTGTCGTACAGCATAACTGCGCTGCACGTCAGGATTCTGAAAAATCAATTCCATTCGACGCGACCTTACGGCGGTCCGCGCTCGTTTCCTTCGGGGCATACGGCCTTTGCTGTTGCCGGAGCGCACGTTATTTACCGCGAGTTTAAGGACAGCAACGTATGGCTGGCTTATTCGGGCTACGCTGTCGGCGCAACGACGGCCGTATTGCGCGTGGCACACGACCGGCACTGGGTTTGCGATGTGCTGGCCGGAGCAGGAATCGCCATAATTTCCACCGAAACGGCCTATCTTATTTATCAGCCTGTCCGCAATTTTTTAGTAGAAAGATTCGGACGCGGCCTCGCTTCGCAAGCGGCTGTGGCTCCCGCTGTGTACCCCGATGGATTAGGCATAAGCCTCGCCTGTCGCTTCTGATTTTTTTACGAGACAAAGATACTGAAAAAATTTGTTTAAATTGATTATTTTATTATAAAAAAACCTGTTCAAGTTTTAAAGACCTGACAGGTTTAAACTTTTCCCCGCTCTGTTTTAGGCGTGAATTTCATTTTCTTTTGTTTTTTCATTTTTTTTAACTATTTTTGCGCTTGTTTTTAATTGAACATTATGGAAAATACTTTAATTGGCACCAACTTCAATTTTCCCGGACAAACCGCTGTGTATCACGGGAAAGTGCGCGACGTATATTCTATCGGCGGCGATATTTTGATAATGATTGCCACCGACCGGATTTCGGCATTCGACGTTATCCTGCCCAAGGGGATACCTTATAAAGGTCAGGTACTGAATCAGATAGCCTCGATGTTCCTCGATGCGACCGCCGACATCGTGCCTAACTGGAAACTCGCAAGTCCCGACCCGATGGTTACAGCCGGTTTACGTTGCGAGCCGTTCAAGGTCGAAATGGTCATCCGTGGATACCTTACCGGCAGCGCCTGGCGCGAATACAAGGCCGGAGCCAGAACTCTTTGCGGATTGCCTTTGCCCGACGGAATGAGGGAAAACGAGAAATTTCCATCGCCGATTATCACGCCTACCACCAAAGCCGACGAAGGACACGACGAAAATATTTCAAAAACAGAAATCATCGCCCAAGGATTAGTCGGAAAAGACGAGTACGAGCAGTTGGAACGCTACACGCAGGCGCTTTTCCGCCGCGGAACGGAAATTGCCGCGCAAAAAGGCCTGATTCTGGTGGACACGAAATACGAATTTGGCAAAAAAGACGGCAAAATTTATCTGATTGACGAGATTCACACCCCCGATTCATCGCGCTATTTCTACGCCGAAGGTTACGAAGAACGCTTTGCGCGTGGCGAAGAACAGAAGCAACTCTCGAAGGAATTTGTCCGTAAATGGTTGATGGAAAACGGATTCCAAGGCAAAGAAGGCCAGCGGATTCCCGAAATGACTCCGGAATACTGCGACAGCGTTTCAGAACGTTATATCGAACTGTTTGAGCATATTACAGGCCACAAGTTCGTAAAATCCGACAATGCCGACCTCGCCGGAAGGATAGAGCGCAATATCTTAAATTATCTGAAAAAATAATGGACCTGTACGGATTGATAGGAATGCCGCTTAAACACTCATTTTCAATGAGTTACTTTAACGAAAAATTCAAGTCGGAAAATATTGACGCTGAATACCGAAACTTTGAAATTCCGAAAATTAAGGACGTTAAAAAAATCATTAAGGAAAATCCCGACTTGCGCGGCCTGAATGTTACAATTCCTTATAAGGAGCAGGTTATCCAGTATTTAGACAATTTAAGCGAAAATGCAAAACTGATTGGTGCGGTAAATGTCATAAAAATTGAAAGGAAAAAACTTGGAGTCCGCCTGACGGGTTTCAATTCCGATATTATCGGCTTCAAACAGTCGCTCGAACCGATGTTGAAACCGCATCACAAACGCGCATTAGTTCTGGGAACCGGCGGCGCCGCTAAGGCTGTATTCCACGGCCTGAAACAGTTGGATATTATCCCGACTTACGTTTCCCGCGAGAAGAGGTCAAAAACCACTCTAACCTACGCAGAAATCGACTCCGATGTGATGGAAACCAACACTGTGATAGTTAATTGCACTCCGGTAGGAATGTTTCCCAAGGTGGACGAATGTCCCGACATCCCCTACAATCTGCTCACTGACAGCCATATACTGTACGACCTGCTTTACAATCCCGACGAAACTCTGTTTATGAAACGCGGCAAAGAGCAGGGCGCAACGGTAAAAAACGGCCTTGAAATGCTTCTGCTTCAAGCCTTTGCAGCATGGAAATTTTGGAATAACTGATTATGGTTGTAAGATTTGGAGTTTCCTTGGAAACAGAACTTTTAGAAGAGTTGGACGCTTACGTGAAAGACAACTCGTTTGCCAACCGCTCGCAGGCTGTACGTGCGCTCATTGAGAAAAATATCGTGGAAAAAAAATGGCTCTGCAATCATCACGTTGCAGGAGCCATTGTGCTGGTTTACGAGCCGTCGAAAAACGATGTTGCAAGCCATATTCTTGAAATTCAGCAAGATAATTCCGAACTTATCCTTTCTTCGCAGCGGTTTTTTTCAAACGGATGCTGTACCGAAATCGTCGCCGTTGACGGAATCGCCCAAAAACTGACCAAACTTTCCGAAGAACTGATTTCGCTTAAAGGCATCATCCACGGCAAGTTAATTATGAGCCGGGTGGAATAGGGAATTTTCAATATTCCAAATCCCGACATTCCGTTCCAAATCGACTAAGGCGGCAACATTGTCCGCAACTTTTTCTATATAAGCGCTTTGCAAATCGTCGAAAGTTTGCTGGGCTATCAGCACTTCGGAACGCGAAGTTTCGCCGCGCTGATAACTGTAAATCCTCGCTTTCAACACCTCTTCGGCCTTGCGGTGAAGCCCGTTTTCGTAAGCATTTACCTGCTCGACCGAGGAGCGGTACTGCCTTAAAGCGTTCATAACCTGCGTCTGCACCTCGATTTCAGCCTGCCTATATTCTGTTTCAGCCTGCTGGCGGCGGAGTTTTGCCGCATTGACAGCGCCTTTGTTTAAATTTGAAAATTTCAGGGGGACGGAAATTCCAACTGTAACCCCATTGAATCTGGGAGCGGGCGCAATTTCGTTCTTCACTTCGGTATTGTAATTGTAGCCCAGAGCCAAATCGAAATCGGTATTTCGTTCTCTTTGAGCGACTTTCAATTGTCGGGCTGCTACTTCGGAATTTTTGAGGGCTGCCGCAAGGTCGGCGCGGTTCGCAAGCGCGGATTGAAGCAGGAAATCAGCCTCAAACTCGCGGCGGACGGATTTTAAGCGTTCGGACGGCATAGCCGCAGGTTCGGTCACAAAAGAGCCTGTCCAAACGGCAAGCGAAGCGCAGGCATTAGCCAAATCGGTACGCGCCTGCAAAAGGTCGTTGGCCGCAGATTCGGCTTCGATGCGGCTTTGCATGGCGTCGGCTTCGTTGATGTCGCCGTGAGCCAAACGGATGCTGTCGGCTTCGGCAAGAGCGCGGATATTGGCGCAGGAATTTTCCCTAACTCGATACAGTTCAGCCTGTTTCAGCATATCGACATAAGCCAAAGTCGCCTCGGCAAGGAGGTTGCGGAAATAATCCGACAGCAGGGCTTCGCTCAATTCCTTCTCGCTGCGGGCAAGGTTGATGTTCGCCCCGCGTTTGCCGACTGTAAAAGTTTTACTCAACTCCACAGAAACCGAGCGTCCCATCTGCTTGCTGTCTTCGTTGCGGTTGGCAATCTCGTTGTCGCCGTATTCGAGGCTTAACTGCGGGTCGTTGAAGATTTTAGCCGCTTGCAGTTCTGCCTCGGCAATGCTCACGTTCAACTGTTCGGCAGCATAATTGAGATTTTTTTCTTTCACCAAATCAATAAAAGACTTATAATCAAGCATTTGAGCCTGATTTTCCAACGGCTGTGCAAACAGAGCAACATTTGTGAAAAATGCGATATAAAATACTGTAAATAAAGGTTTTAAATATATTTTTCCATTCATAAAATTTCCATAAAATCAGATTCCGAGCGATTTTCTCACTGCGTCAATTTTTTGTTCGGCCGCTTTTTCGGCTTCGGCAAGTTGTTCGCGCGACTCCACTTCGCTGTGAATCTCTATGTAGAACTTGATTTTCGGTTCGGTACCGGAAGGACGAATCGAAACTTTTGTGCCGTCTTCCGAGAAATATTGAAGCACGTTTGAAGTGGTCGGCATATCGAGCGTAAGCGTTTCATTTTCAACCAAATCCTTTTCTGTCAGTTTCACGAAATCCTTAATTGACACGACTTTCGAGCCGGCAAGTTCCTTAATCGGATTGTCGCGGAAATTCTTCATCATCGCCTCGATTTCTTCTGCTCCGGATTTTCCCTGTTTCACGACCGAAATACCCTTTTCTTTCGAGAAGCCGTATTCAACGTAAATATCCTGCAAAAGCCGATAGACGGTTTTCCCGTTGTCGGCCGCCCAAGCAGCGATTTCGGCAAGCAGCATGCAGCCCGAAACGGCGTCTTTGTCGCGCACGAAATTTTCGGCCAAAAAGCCGTAACTTTCTTCGCCGCCGCCGATGTAGGTTGCTGAACTTTCGTTGTGGCGCATCACGTCGGCAATCCACTTGAAACCGGTGTAGCAGTCGTACATTTTCACTCCGTTGCGTTTGGCAACATTTTTTACCAATTCGGTTGATACAATGGTTTTTACGATGTACTCGCTCCCTTTCAGCCGTCCGGTTTCTTTCCAGCGGGTAATCAGGTAATAAAGGTAGATGAGCAGGGTTTGATTGCCGTTGAGCAGCACAAATTCGCCATCGTCGTTTCGGACGGCGGCTCCAACGCGGTCGGCGTCGGGGTCGGAAGCCATCACAAGGTCGGCTCCTGTTTCAACAGCCTTTTCCACAGCCATTTTCAGGGCGGCGGCCTCTTCGGGATTCGGCGAAACCACGGTCGGAAAATCGCCGCTTACCACATCCTGTTCCGGAACGTGGATGATATTTGTGAATCCGAGTTCCTTTAAAGCCCTTGGTATCAGCGTGCTGCCGGTTCCGTGAATCGGGGTGTAAACAATTTTTATATCGCTGTGCCGCTTGATGGCTTCGGGCGAAAGCGAGATTGTCAGCAGGTCTGCAATAAACTGATTATCAATATTTTCGTCGAGAACGCTTATCAGAGCCGCATTTTTCTTGAAATTGATTTCCTTGACAGATGAAATATTGTTTACTTCGGCAATGATATTTTTGTCGTGTGGAGAAATGACCTGCGCACCGTCGCTCCAATAGGCTTTGTAGCCGTTATATTCTTTCGGATTATGTGATGCCGTAACCATAACTCCGCTCTGGCAGCCGAGTTTGCGGATTGCGTAACTGACTTCGGGAGTCGGGCGCAAATCGGGAAACAAGTATGCTTTAATGCCGTTTGCAGAGAAGATTTCGGCTGTAATTTCGGCGAATCGGCGGCTGTTGTTCCGGCAATCGTGGCCGACAACAACGCTAATCTGCGGGAGCGAAGCAAATTCTTTTTTCAGGTAGTTTGCAAGTCCCTGTGTTGCAGCGCCTACGGTATATTTGTTCATCCGGTTCGAGCCTGCGCCCATTATTCCGCGCAATCCGCCCGTTCCAAATTCGAGGTCGCGGTAAAATGCCTCTACAAGGTCGGTTGTATCTTCTTTGTCCAACAAGGTTTTTACCTGCTTGCGGGTATCCTCGTCGTAATCGGGCGACAGCCAAAGGTTTGCCTTTGCCCTTATTTGCTGTAACAGTTTCTCGTCGTTCATAATTTTTATTTTTTATGCGAAAATTTTATAAGTATTAAACCGCAAATTTAATTAGAATAAATGGAATTTACAAAACTAATGCAAAAATATTAAGATTTTTTCACGATTTTTTGCGCAGCGAAGATAAACAGGGCTGCCGAAGCGGCCGAAAGCCACCATGTATCGCTTGTTCCAATGGAATTGAGCCGGTCTAATGCTGCGGCGTCGTCCTTGAAATACTGGTTTTGAGCGATAGCCGCAAAATTGTTGAAAAAATGGGCAATAATGGGAACCCACAGGCTCCGCGTGTAGAAAAGCAGGTAGCCCAGCCACGCGCCGAGCAAAAGGCGGGGCAAAAATCCGTAAAACTGCAAGTGAATGGCGCTGAAAATCGCCGCAACTATCCATATCACAGCGTGATGATTGCCTATCATTTTTCCGAAAATAGTTTGAAGAGCGCCGCGAAACAGCAATTCTTCGCCGAATGCAGCAAAAACCGCTACTATAAAGACATTGACGGCAAAAACAGCCATGCTGTCGGTATTCAGAATCAGGTCGATAGCCCGATTTGCAGCCTCTTCCATAGCCTGTATTTTGTTTTCGATAAATTTCAGGCTTTCAGGTAGTTGCAACTGCATATTCAGTTCGTAGGCAAAATTCAGGACAGGCAGCATAAACAGCACTGAAAGCGCCGCCCATGCTATTGCGCCGAAATTTTTTGGGCGCCGCAAAGCAAGGTAATCGGCAGCGTTTTCGCTGAATATCCACGCGCAAACAAGCGGCGGAATGACAAAAGTGAACAACTGGCTGATAAATTGAGCCTCGCGTGCCAGAGCCGCATTGGTTGTCAAACTTTGCGAAAATTCCTGAATAGAAGCCGGATTAAATCCTGCGGCGAGGACAAAAGCCAGCAATGTCCCGGCCACAGAACCCACCACGACGAACATCAGCAGGAAAACCAACTGTGCCGGCGCGGGAAAATCCTTGAAAAGTCCCCTGAAAAAATTCATTTTTTAATCGCGGTTGGAAAAATATTTCATAAACTGAATCCGTTCAAAGAGCGAAGGATTGTCGGCATTTTCAAATTTAAGTTTGCCGACAAACGACATTACATCGTTGAATTTCATACTGTTCATCCAGTCTTCCAAACCGCGCAGGGTTGCGGGAATGACTTCGTTGCCGTGCTGATAAACCGCGCTGCAAATTTCGACTGCCGCAGCCCCGCTCAACAGGCATTTTACCACGTCTTCCCAGTCGTGAATGCCGGTGCAGGCAGCAATCGAAGCCTCGGGAACTTTTCCGCATACTATTGAGGTCCAGCGGATTGCGTCGGCAATTTCGGAGTGCGAACTAAATACAAAACCCGAATTGACTTGCAGTTTGTTGATGTCAATATCGGGTTGGCAAAATCGGTTAAAAAGGACTATTCCATCGGCTCCGGCGGCTGTGAGTTCTTGCGCTAACCGCGGAATATGGCTGAAATACTTGCTCATCTTCACGATAATCGGAATCTTCACAATCGCTTTCATCCGTTTTGTGATGCGGATGTATTCATCAACAAGGGCGTCGAAACCGTCTGAATCTTCCGTACTTAAAGCAAAAATGTTGAGTTCTATGGCGTCGGCTCCGGCGGATTCTATGTCGCGTACAAATTCTATCCACTCGCCTTCGCGCAAGCAATTTACGCTTGCAATAATCGGAATTGTGCATTGTTGCTTCGATTCGCGGATAAGGTCGAGATATTCGCCGGTTTTCAGACACTCTTTCAAATACTTACACATCAAAGCATCAGGGCAAACGGCAGTCGATATTTCGCCCTTCATCTCAATCTGCTCCTCGAACAGAGAAGTTAGGACGACCGCTCCTGCGCCCGCCTTTTCGAGTTCTCTGTTTTTCTTTGCCGTGTTTGTCAAGCCCGAACTTGCGATGATTATCGGGTTTTTAAGAGTTAAACCGGCAAACTTCGTTTCAAAATTATTTTCCATAATGTGAAGAGTGCTTTACAATTCTTGGTGCAAATCTATTAAATTTTAAATTAAAACGTGCAAATTTTTTTAAATTTATATAAGAAATGGGTAAAAAATTACGGTCGAGGCCCGAAAATAAGGCTTCCGATACGAACTATTGTGCTTCCTTCGGCTACCGCAATCGGATAATCGTCGCTCATTCCCATAGAAATTTCTGTAAATTCATCGCCGGTTTGCGGAAAAGCCCGTATCCGACGGAAAAGCGCGGCAAGGCTGCGGAACTCGGAACGAATCTGTCCGCTGTCGTCGGTAAAAGTTGCCATACCCATAAGTCCGCAAGGCACAAGGTTTTCGTATTTTTTTATTTTGCCGGACGAGAACAGGCTCGCGGCTTCGTCGGGACGGAAACCGAATTTTTGCTCCTCCTGCGCGATATGCACTTGAAGCAGGATTTTCAGTTTTTTGCCGCATTTCAGTGCTTCGCTGTCCAAAACGGTTAAAAGCCGCTCGCTGTCAACGCTTTGAATCATTGATGCGATAGGGACGGCAATATGCGCCTTGTTGGTCTGCAAGTGGCCAATCAGGTGCCATTCGATGTCTTTTGGCAGCCGCTCGTATTTTCCGGCGAGTTCCTGAACGCGGTTTTCGCCGAAGATGCGCTGGCCGGCCTCGTAAGCCTCCATTATGGCCTCGTCGGGATGAAACTTTGAAACGGCGGTCAGGCGCACGCCTTCGGGCAGCGTTTCCTTAATCTTCCGAAGATTCTGCGCTATTTTCATACTCAATCTTATCGGCCGAGAAGCGGAAAACGTCCATTATCATTGTTTCCGAAACGGCGGCTATATCGTAATCCGACATAGTTCCTTTCATTCCTTTTTCGAGAACCTCGATTGCTTCTTTTATGTCCGAAGCCTGAACCAGCATTTTGGAGGCTCTGCGTTTTTCTGCGCCGCTTTTTTCGTCGAGGGTAATGAACATTACCTTCATATTGTAGTAACGGTCGCCGTTTTCGTTGAAAAATATTTCGGCGATTTTTGCCCTTTTGATGTCGGCGACGAGAAATTCGCCGCTGATATAGGGCTTCAATTCCTCGATAATCCGGGCTTCCGCCTCGGTAAAGGAAAGGGCGTCAACCAAATACGGCTCTGTAATCCGCTTCTGAACGCCGTTTTCCATCATTTTTTCGTAAGATACCTTACATTCAAACCAGTTCATATATTTACTTTTGTTTCAGTTCTTTATTAATATTTTCTATATAATCGAGAATTTCGTCCCTGCCGCTTCTGTTTTCGGAGGAAGAAATAAAAACGGGCGGCAGTTCTTCCCAGGTTTCGAGCAGGCGTGCCTTGTAACGGTCGATGTTTTCGGCCAGACGGGTTTTGGAAATCTTGTCCGATTTCGTGAAAATTATCGCGAAAGGGATTTCGTTTTCGCCGAGCCGTTCGATAAATTCCAAATCAATCTTTTGCGGCTCGTGGCGGCAGTCGAGAAGCACGAAAAGGCAGGTAAGTCCCATTCTTTCGGCAAGATAGGCCTCTATTATCGCGCGGATTTTTTCGCGGCCTTCCTTGCCCCGCTGGGCGTAGCCGTATCCGGGCAAATCGACGAGATACCACTCGCCGTTAATCAGGAAATGGTTGATTAACTGTGTTTTACCCGGAGTTGAAGACGTCATTGCGAGGCCTTTTCGTCCGGTCAGCATATTTAGCAGCGACGATTTTCCGACATTGGAACGGCCGATGAAAGCGTATTCCGGACGGCCGTCCTGAGGGCATTTCGCCGGGTCGGTGTTGCTGATTATAAATTCCGCTGATTTTATCTGCATCGTTTTCGTTTTAAAATACAAAGTTACTGAAAATTTTTTTATTCCGCAAAGAGGCCGGACGGTTCATTGTGTTAAAATTATCAAAAACGAGCGTCGAAAACGAAAATTTTTGTGCCTTGAAACCCCGATAAATGGCGGAAAATTAAAAAAAGTTTGATTTTTCGTGAACTTTTTTCGCTCAAATGTGTTATATAAATATAGGGTTAAGTCATTATTAGTAAATGTATGAAGATAACTTTACAAATTAATATTTTTTATTATATCAAAATGGGAAAAATTATTTATTTGGTAATTACATTCATCGCTTTGAATGTATTTTACACTGCTGACAGTCAAGTGACCATCGGCTCCATGGATTTGCCGAAAGCGACGCTTGACGTAAAGGGCAAAGCAGGCGACGCTACGGTTGCCGACGGGGTTATTCCGCCGAGGCTGACCGGCGACCAGTTGAAAGCCAAAGACGACGTCTATACCGACGACCACAAGGGCGTAATAGTTTATGTAACCGAGCCTGTAACTGCTGCCGGCAGCAAGACTGCGAATGTTACCTCGGCCGGGTTTTATTATTACGACGGCGCAGTCTGGCAGGCGCTGAAAGGCTTGAGCGGAGGCGGCGGGACAACCGTATCTTACGCAGCCGACGAGTACTCGCTGACGCTTTCAGGAACCACGTTTGCGATTAAAGAAAGTGGCGTCGCTTCCGAAAAAATTGCCGGAAACGCTGTTACAAGCGCAAAAATTGCTGATAATGCGGTAATTACGGCCAAAATCGCTGATAAAGCAGTAACCACCGCCAAATTAGATACGCTTTCAGTAACGACAGGCAAGATTGCCGATAATGCGGTAACAGTCGCCCAATTGCCTGCGGGCGCGGCCAACGACAAATTCCTGCGGGGCGACGGGACTTGGCAGGCCGCAACGACCTATTCGGCCGACGAATCGACGCTGACGCTTTCCGGAACAACGTTTTCAATAAAGGCAAGCGGCGTCGGCACAGACAAAATTGCTGATAATGCGGTAACAACGGCCAAAATCGCTGATAAATCAGTAACAACCGCCAAATTAGACACGCTTTCGGTTACGACGGCAAAAATTGCCGACAATGCGGTAACAGTCGCCCAATTGCCTGCGGGAGCGGCCAACGACAAATTCCTGCGGGGCGACGGAACTTGGCAAACCATCTCGACAAGCAGTTCCCCGACAGCCTTGAATATCAGCGAAAACGAAATCACAGACGATTATTACGCCCAACCGACGGACGATATTCTGCTGTTCAACTACACCGAAGCGGGCAAGACCGTTTACCTTCCCACAACCGGCGTACAGGTTGGAAAAATTATTTATTACTCGAACAAGGGAACCAAAAACACTTACATCTCGCCTGCAATCAGGTGCCAGTCGCATCAAACGATGAATGCGGGCGAAACAGGAATGTTTATGTACCTTGGCGGAACCGGCGACGGCTCGTGGGATATAATTTCAGGTTATTAAAAATACTATATTAGAATATGAAAACATCAATCAAAATTTTAGCAACCGCCTTAACCTCAATCGCTTTTGCTTCGCAAGCCCAGATAAAAATTGCCGAAAACACCGCAAACAGCGCGGCAATGGGCAGTTCGGCATTTATCGACGCTTCGTCGAATCCGGCCTACAACAATTCTCCAAACGTGGGGAAAGGGCTTCTCTATCCCCGCGTTGACCTGACTACATTCACTTCTTTCGGAGGGCAGCCGAAAGGAATACCAACATCTTATCCCACTTATTACGACGGTTTTGTTGTTTACAACACCGCCGAATCGGGCGTTGCCGGAATAGGCGGAACCGAAGGAAGCCTCATCCGCGGATTCTGGTATTACGAAAACACTTCTTCCGCTATCGACGGCGGAACTTGGAAACCGCTCGGCTGCAACTGCGAAGCGGACAATTCCGAACCTGCGGCTCCGCCCGTCCCGACGCTGACGTATTCCAACGGCGACCCGGTGCTGTTTCCGTCCGGAACAAATTCGCTCAATCCGAATGCCGCTCCTGTAACAGTAACAGCATCAGCCGATGGCGCAGTCGAATACGAATGGGACGCAATTACTCCGGCTTCCGACAACAGCCCTGCCGATGGATTAAGTCTTTCAGGTTCAGGCGAAAGCGTTACATTGACCGGCTCAAAATACGGGATTTACAATCTGAAAGTCCGCGCAAAAACGGCCGACGGAAGATGGTCGGAATGGAAATCCGAAACCGTTTCGGTAGGTTGCGGAGCCAGAGTTTCAGCCTCGGAATGGCTGGCTTTTATGTGCTATAATGTTGGAGCAGAGCCTGATATGACCTTTGCCGAACAGCGGGCATGGCCAAGCAGCGGCAATTTAGATATGAAAGTTTACGGCGGGCTTTATCAGTGGGGACGGCAGACCGACGGCCACGAACAGCGCAACAGCGGCACAGTTTCGACATTAGCCGATAATCCTGTGCCAAATCATCCGTACTTTATCCTGATTCAAACAAGCGATTACGACTGGTTGAGCAGCAAAGACGCAACTCAACGCTGGGGCGACGGTTCCGACAGCGCAAATCCGCCAAAAGGCGCAAACGACCCCTGTCCCGAAGGCTGGAAAATCCCATCGCAGGCGCAGTGGTTAGCAGTTACAAACAGCGCGTATAATCCGCTTATTACGTGGTGGAGCGGGCCTACAAACGGCAAATCGGTCGGCCGGCACCTGTTCATTCCGGCCGGAGGATTGCGCGAAGTAACATCCGGAAACCTTTACAGCGTAGGCGATTACTGCTATTTATGGACAAGCGTAGCAAAAAACGACCTCGCCTTATCAATGTCTTACAGCGCAACCGGCCAAAACTGGTCAAGTTACGGCGAATACCGCGCCTGGGGCTTTTCTGTCCGTTGCGTAATGGAATAAAAATTATGAAAAATTTATTGAAATACGCCGCGATACAGGCATTCCTCTTCGCTGCTCTGGCTTCTACCGCCCAGATAAAAATTGCCGAGAACACCGCAAACAGCGCGGCAATGGGCAGTTCGGCCTTTATCGACGCTTCGTCGAATCCGGCGTACAACAATTCGGAAAACGTCGGGAAAGGGCTTCTCTATCCGCGGGTTGACCTCACGACATTCACATCTTTCGGAGGGCAGCCGAAAGGAATACCAACATCTTATCCTACTTATTACGATGGATTTACGGTTTACAACACAGCCTCGTCGGGAGTTGCCGGAATAGGCTCGACCAAAGGAACGCTCACGCGCGGATTCTGGTATTACGACAATCCTACAACCTCAATCGACGGCGGAACGTGGAAACCGATGAGCGGAAAATGTAAATCGGACAACACAGGGGAAACTCCCGCCGCTCCCGCCCCGGCTGTTGATTATTCAAGCGGCGACTACGTCCTTTATCCGACATCGACCGACGCCGATAATCCGGCTCCAAATCCGGTAACGCTGACTGCATTTGCCGACGGCGCCCTCGAATACGAGTGGCTTCCGCCTGTTCCGGCAACGGACAACAGCCCCGCCGACGGGCTTTCGCTTTCCGCTTCGGGCGCAACAGCCGTGCTGACCGGCAGCCGCACAGGTTTTTA
This sequence comes from Dysgonamonadaceae bacterium, assembly GCA_031272085.1. Lineage (GTDB taxonomy): Bacteria > Bacteroidota > Bacteroidia > Bacteroidales > Azobacteroidaceae > Azobacteroides. The sequence goes on from JAISUN010000106.1 coordinate 26,374, forward strand.
TTACATAAAAGTAAGAGCCAAAATGTCTGCCGGCTATTCGGAATGGAAAATCGACAGCGTTTCGGTCGGTTGCGGCGTAAAAGCCTCTGCAACACGCTGGTTAGCCTTCCTTTGCTACAATCTGGGAGCAAATCCCGATATGAGCATTGCGGAACAAAAAGCGTGGCTCGCTGCGACAAATTCCCCTTGGGGAGCGGTTTCCGACGTAGCCGAAGATTCCACCGTTTACGGAGTTACCTACCAGTGGGGACGGCCGACGGACGGCCACGAACTGCGCAACAGTCCGGTTACACAAACGCTTGCAACGAGTACTGTCCCGGGACACGGCAATTTCATCGAAAGCGATTACAGCCACAAAAACGACTGGCTTGACGGCAGCGGAGCCAACGACCGCTGGGGCGACGGAACCGAAGCCGAAAATCAAGCAAAAGCGGCTAACGACCCCTGTCCGGCAGGCTGGAAAGTGCCTTCGCAGGCGCAATGGCTCGCTGTCGCCGACAAATCGCTCAATCCGCAGAAATGGGCTGATACCAACACGCCCGGACGGTATTTTGGCGGCAGCCTCTTCCTTCCCGCAGCCGGAATCCGCTATTGCGAGGGTACGCTTATGTATTACGACACGCCCGAAGGCCATTATTGGAGCAGCGTTGTTTCCGGAGATTATGCCGATTCGTTTTTCTTAAACAATCAAGCCGGAAATGCCAACGGCGGATGGGGCAGGCATATAGGCCTTTCGGTGCGATGCGTAATCGACGATGAAAATTAATTAAACTGCCACTCGATAGGATTGCTCAAAAAATCGCGGTAAATATCGTTCCCATCTACGGTTCCGACCTTGTATTTCAGGTTGAACCGGATTTTAGCGCCCGCCGAAGTGCTGTGAAGAGCATTGTATTGCTCGACAAATTTGCTCATATCGAAAGCAAAAATATTCTTCGCGGCGCTTGCTGATGTGGACGTTTCATCCCGTTTTGCCCGGATGTAAAACGTCGGATATGCGCCCGCGTCCATCGTCGAAGGGTCTAAAACCATTTCGTAGTCGTAAACGGCTGAACTTGTATGGCTAAATTCAAAGCAAAGCAGGTTGTCGAGGGTGCTTGTGTAAAGTTGCGCCTTGTCGATGTCGGCCGAATAAGAATCAATCATATAAGCGTCGAAATTTTTCTGGCCGGACGGAATGATAACGGCCTTATTTCCAATCTTTTGCGCCGATAAATCGAGGGCGCGGTAATACTTTTTCCCGTCGGGAAGCGTCGTGCTGTACTGTGCGTCGTCCATAACTACCCTGAAATAAGTCCATACAAGGTCGTTTTCGGCCAAAAGATTATTTTCAACCGATTTTTCCGAAACCGAAAATTTATTTCCGTAAGGCGTACTTGCAGTGCGGAGTATGATGCTGTCGCCGACTGATTCCACAAAAGCCGGTTCGTCCCAAAACACGATAATCTGGGCGGCGTCTTCGTAATCGTCGCCGACACTGCATCCTGCCAAAACAAAGGAGCAGACCGCAATCAAAAAACAATAATAAAAACGTTTCATTTTTCTGATTTTTAAAGTTGTACATAATCTTAAACATAAATTAAGATGATTTAGAATCCCGAAACGTTGCATAAAGTTTCCCGGTTTAACAATTTTTAAGGAAAAAAGTTTCCCTTATGTTGCCAATATCCGGTTTCGGGGCGGTCCTCTGTCGTTTTTTACTGAAATTATTTTACCGCCGGATTAAATATTTTTCCGATTTTATTGTAAAAAGAAAAAAAATTTCTATTTTTGCAGTTGGAAAAGAAGAGAGGATTATTTGAAAAAAATTCATTTATTAACTTAAAAATATCAATACAATGGGAAAGTTTGTGATTACAACTCAAAAAAACGGCGAATTCAGATTTAATCTGAAAGCAGGAAACGGACAAATCATTCTGGCAAGCGAGTCCTACACCGGAAAACCGGCCTGCCTGAACGGCATCGAATCGGTTAAGAAAAATGCTCCCTTAGACGCACGCTACGAGCAGAAAGTGTCCAAGAACGGGAAGCCGTATTTCAACCTGAAAGCCGCTAACGGCCAGATAATCGGCACGAGCGAACTTTACGAAAGCGAAGCCGCAATGAAAAACGGCATCGAATCGGTAAAAAAGAACGCTCCCGACGCAACGATTGACGACCAAACTGCTTAAAATCAAATAAATACGCAATTTTATGCAGTGGCGCGGAAGAAGACAAAGCACTAACGTAGAAGACCGTCGCGGTCAAAGCGGCGGCAGCGGGCTGGGCGGCGGCCTGCTCGGAGGCATTCTGGGCGGGCTGTCGGGAGGCTCCGGAGGCGGCAATAAAGCCGGCTGCGGAACCGGAGGCATCATCGGACTTATCATCATGGGGCTGATAGCGTGGAAACTCGGCATCGACCCTGCGCAATTTATCGGAATGGTCGGCGGTAGCGGCGACCTGACGTCCGTAATAACCAGCGGCAGCGACGAAAGCGGAGGAACCTACACCGCATCGGCCAAAGAACAGGAAATGTACGAATTTATGACAACCGTCCTGGCCGAAACAGAAGACGTCTGGTCGGAAGTTTTCCGCGGAATAGGCAAAACCTACCGCAATCCAAAACTCGTCATTTACAACGGATACACCACTTCGTCCTGCGGAGCGGCGCAAAGTTCGACAGGCCCATTCTATTGCCCCGAAGACGAAAAAATCTATCTCGACCTCTCGTTTTTCGACGAAATGGAAACGCAGTTTAAAGCCGGGGGCGATTTTGCCTACGCCTACGTGCTGGCTCACGAAGTGGGTCATCACGTCCAAAAACTGCTCGGAACGCTCGAAACGGTCAATAAAGTCCGGGCGCAGTCGAGCGAGAAAAAGTCCAACGAACTGTCGGTGCGCATCGAACTGCAAGCCGATTTCTACGCCGGAATATGGGCGTACCACACAAAACAAATTCTTGACGCCGGCGACATCGATGAAGCCCTGAACGCCGCCGAAGCCGTCGGCGACGACCGCCTACAAAAACAGGCGCAAGGCTACGTCGTACCCGATTCGTTTACTCACGGCACTTCGGCGCAGCGTCACGAATGGTTTTACAAGGGATACAACACCGGCGATATGACGCAGGGAAATACATTTCAGGCAAAAATTGAATAAAAAATATGATAAAAATGCGTTCTGAAAGTCAAAGTTAGGCAAATAATTACTACCTTTGCAACTCAAAATCAGAAACATTTTTATTATGCAAAACTTTGAAAAACGGTACGAAAAAGTACCCGTATCCATCTTTACGGATGCAAGCATAGCCTCGGAACTCGTGGCCAAGCAGGTTGCGTCCCTGATTCGCGAGAAAGCGAAAAAAAATGAAAAATGCGTGTTAGGCCTTATCACAGGCGCGACTGCCGTTGGCGTGTACGAACAACTCGCATTGCTGCACAAAAAAGAAGGGTTGAGTTTCAAAAACGTTGTAGCCTTCAATATCGACGAATATTTCCCGCTCCACAAAGACGAATTGCAGAGCCGAAACAAGTACCTGCACGAATACCTGTTCAACGAAGTCGATATTCCGGAAGAAAATATCCACCTTATCGAAGGGGATATCGAAAAATCGGAAATAGCGAACTTTTGCCGCCTTTACGAAGAAAAAATCGCCGCCGAAGGCGGAATCGACCTGCAACTGCTCGGCCTCGACAGCCGCGGACAGATAGGCGCCAACGAACCCGGTTCGATGTTCAACTCCCGCACCCGCCTCATCACGCTCGACTATTCGACGCGCATGGGCGCGGCCAGCAACTTCTTCGGCGAGGAAAACGTGCCTGATTACTGCATCACAATGGGTATCGGCACCATAATGGAAGCCAAACGGATAATTATGATGGCCTGGGGCGAAGGCAAAGCCAAAACAGTGCTGAAAATGGTGGAAGGCCCGGTTACGGAAATGGTTCCGGCTTCGGTTCTGCAAAACCATCCCAACGTTTCGTTCATCTTCGACAACGCTTCGGCAGCCGAACTGACGCGCATCAAAACTCCCTGGCTGACCGGCTCCGTCCGCTGGTCGGACAAAACAATCCGCCGCGCCGTTTTCTGGCTCTGCGAAAAATTGGACAAACCAATCCTGAAACTTACCGAACGCGACTACAACGACAGCGGTTTGGGCGAACTCGTTGCCGAAGCAGGCCCCGCAAACAAGATTAACATAAAGGTATTCAACGACTTGCAGCACACCATTACCGGCTGGCCTGGCGGAAAGCCCGACGCCGACGATTCGACCCGTCCGGAACGCGCAAATCCCTTTCCCAAGCGGGTTGTGGTATTCAGCCCCCACCCCGATGACGACGTTATCTCGATGGGCGGAACTCTGGCGCGGCTGTCGGAACACGGCCACGAAGTACACGTCGCTTACCAAACTTCGGGAAATATCGCCGTTTTCGACGACGAAGTTACCCGCTTCCTCGATTTTGTCCGCGAAATCTCTACCGTTTACGGCCTCGACCGCCAGAAAGCGCAAAAGGCTTATTCCGAAGCGCTTGCATTTTTCCGCAACAAACGCCCCGGCCAACTCGACCTCGAAGATATAAAAATTGCAAAAACCGCTATCCGTCAGGGCGAAGCCCGCTCGGCCTGCCGCTATCTCGGCATCCCCGAAGAAAGAACGCATTTCCTGAATATGCCGTTTTACGAAACCGGAACGGTCAAGAAAAAACCTATCGGGCCGGAAGATGTTAAAATCATCACCGACCTGCTGCAAACGGTAAAACCGCATCAAATCTTCGCCGCCGGCGACCTTTCGGACCCCCACGGAACGCACCGCGTCTGCTTTATCGCAATTCTCGAAGCCCTGAAAAAACTGAAAGGCGAAGCATGGCTCGACGACTGCCGCCTCTGGCTCTACCGCGGAGCATGGCAGGAATGGGATGTTTCCGAAGTGGATATGGCCGTCCCGTTAAGCCCCGAAGAAAGCCGTATCAAACGGATGGCGATTTTCAAGCACCAGTCGCAGAAAGACCGCCCGCTCTTCCCCGGCACCGACCCGCGCGAGTTCTGGCAACGGGCAGAAGACCGTAACCGCGCTACGGCAGTCAAATACGACAAACTCGGAATGGCCGAATATCAGGCTATGGAACTGTTTGTCCGCTACCGTTTCGACCTGCAATAATCTTATTTTTTCTACGAAAAAGAGCATAGATTCTTCGGAATTTATGCTCTTTTTTTGCGTTTTTAAATAAATAAGGTGAGCAAAAGTTGAGCGCCCAAAAATTAAACGCCTTATAATAAGTATATTACATTTTTGATTACCGGGAAGAAATTGAGTAGGACTTGAATTTTATTGCATAAGACTTTTATTTATCGTATCTTTGTGTATTATTTATATTTATTAATTTTAATTTATTTTTTTGTGAAACGATTTTTTGGTATTTTATTTGGCTGCTTGATTTTTGCAGGAGTTAATGCTCAAATCAAAGTGGAAAGTAACGGACGGGTGCAGGCAGGAACAGCGCCCACTGCTGCTAGTAATGACACCGACGAACTGAACTATTTTTTGCCCCGCACTGACGCCTGTATGTCCATCCTCAACTATAAATATTGGTTTGATGGTGATACAATTATTAACAATGTCCGCTACACAAAGATTTACCGGCAAAAATGCCAGTCGGAAGCCGAATGTGGCGAACTGTCGTATTTTGCCGCCGTCAGGGAAGATACCGTTAATGAGAAAATTTACGCAGTTTATCCCTGCGATAGGGCCGTAAACGAATCAACTCCCACTTTATTTCCAACCTGCGACGAGGTTTTGTCAGGCGCGGAATCTTCCCGCCCTGTCAATGTATCTAATTGGACGGCAGGCATATATCTTGTACGTCTATATGACGGAAATACACTTGTATATTCCGGTAAATTTTTAAAATATTAATAATGTTTGTTATGAAAAAGAAAAAGCGACAAACCGCTCGTGGAGCAGGAAAGTAGTATTCTAAACTATCTTCCTTGAAAAAAAGAGCATAAATTTTACGAAATTTATGCTCTTTTTTTATGATTTTGAAATTTATTATTACCTTTGTGATATAAAAATCAAAATTTATGAAGCGAAGATTTGGATTATTGATGACCGGACTCTTACTTATGTTCTTATGTGTGTCGTGTACTACGGGACAAAATGCGAAATATATCTGGTTCGAAAAAGACGAATATAAAATTTTTGTTATTGCCGTCGTCGCTGTAATAATCGCTTTTTGCATTATTTTATGGAAAACCCTTATTAACCTGAATTCGGCAAACAAAAAACTGACAGAATCAAAAAAAGCGGTAGAGGAAAAAGACACAATGCTGTACGACATCTTGCGAAATGTCGCTTTTATAGAATTTGGGATGACCGACACGGAAAAAGATAAAGAACGCAAATTTTTGAGCAAAATATATAGCGCTACTTACGGCGAAGCGTCGTGGAACTGGACTAATCTGTATGCCATAATGAACCGGCGCAGAAACAACTTTTACGAAAATATCCGCCGGCAACATCCCGATATGCGCGAGGAGGAGTTCCGGATTTTCTGCCTGTCGTGCGAAAACCTGTTTTCCGACAACGAAATCGCTTTTTTTACCGGAAAATCGCTGAATATGGTGCGTCGAATCCGCTCCGACTTGCGGAAAAAACTCGGAATGATAAAGAACGCAAATTTTGAGGCGCAATTCAAATAAAAATTTTCGCCGTTTTTAAATTTTTTATAAATATTCTTTTCTTTTTCTTATAAATAATTACTACCTTTGCAGGCTGATTGAGAACAGCGTTTTTTAAGGATAAAATCATTAATTAAAAAAATAACAAAAATGGCAAATTTAGATTTAAGCAAGTACGGCATTACCGGCGTGAAAGAGATTGTTTACAATCCATCTTACGACGAACTGTACAAAGAAGAAACAAAACCGGGATTGGAAGGCTTTGAAAAAGGCCAGGTTACCGAACTTGGCGCAGTGAACGTGATGACCGGCGTTTATACCGGACGCTCGCCCAAGGACAAATTCTTCGTCAAGGACGAAACTTCGGAAAATACCGTCTGGTGGACAACCGACGAGTACAAAAACGACAACAAACCGGTTTCAAAAGCGACATGGGCAGAGTTGAAGAAAATAGCAACCAAAGAACTGTCGGACAAGAAGTTATACGTGGTTGACGCTTTCTGCGGCGCAAACGAAAACACCCGCCTCAAACTCCGCTTCATTATGGAAGTGGCTTGGCAGGCGCATTTCGTTACCAATATGTTTATCCGCCCTACCGAAGCGGAACTCGCAAACTTCGGCGAACCCGA
>JAISUN010000021.1 GCA_031272085.1 Dysgonamonadaceae bacterium
CCGACAATGGCGACGTCTATGTTTTTTCCGGCGCTTACGAAACGACTACGACGCTTCCGGCAGGCGCTTTGCGGATAAAAAAGGGCGCAACGACGTTCGATTCCGACTATTATTTCAATATCGCTGAAAAAACAGGAGGGCTGCGATTCCGCAAGGTTTGGCACATCGCCGGAACATCATTCCTGCTCGAAGTTTATAACGATTTTGAAATCACCATCAATACGCCTGCCACGCAATATGCGGTTGTAGATATGGCAAACCGCACGTTCAAAATGATTTCCGGCATCCCTGCGAAGGACAAAATCACCGGCACCGGCTTACCGGCGGCTTACGACGGCAAAATGTATTTTCCAATCACGGCAGAGGGTGAAAATCCGGCGATTTATATTATTGACCCGACGACGGCAGTTGCAGTCAAGGGATTAAGCGTTTCGGGCGCAACGTCAATCAATGCTGTCGGAAGATTAAAAAATTAAACTTTCTCGGTATAAATTATAGTTTTTTCTTAGAGGTTCTTCGTGTTTTCTTTGTGTAACTTCGTGTTACTAAAAATAATTACACGAAGTTACACGAAGAACCGCAAAGTTGCACAAAGATAAATAAATATAAAATTATTATGGTCAAATTATTATTACAATTCGTAACTTGGTTAGCGGAAACATTGCCGTTAATCACTTCGTTGGCGACGCTGACGCTCATTTTTATATTGCTTGCAAAATCAATAAAAAAATACCCTTTCGTTTATTACACGATTTTCGCGTTGCCGGCATTGCTGTTTTTTGCACGCTCGCTTTTTGGCGGCGAGGGCTTCTTTGCGTTTTCCCGCGGCGGAGTTATAGGGCAGATAATGCGCGAATATGTGCATTTCTCGGGATTCTCGTTTCCGTTGCTGATAATCATAATGTTTGTCGGCGCCTTGCCGCTGTCGAACCCTTATGTGAAGCGGCTGATGATGATTCGCAAAGAGTTGTCGATTATATCCGGTTTCCCGATAATCGTGCATATCTGGGTGCGCTGGGGAATGGGGATGAGCACGTTTGAGTACTTCTTTGGAAGCGGCGAGGCGGCTGTACGCGGCGGCGCGGGCGCGATTTATGCCAATTCGGCTTATCTGCTCGGCGCCGCGATGTCGGTGCTGTTTTTAATTCTTTGGATAACGTCATTCGACTTTGTACATCGCTGGCTTGGCGGCGTGCGTTGGAAAAAGGTGCAATGGTGGTCATACGTACTTTACGCGATGATATTCACACATTCCATCCTGTTGAGCGTTAGTCGTCTTGTAGGCGGCGGGCGCGGCGGACATGGCGGCGGTGGAGGTGGTCGTGGCGGTCGCGAAATGGCGCAACAGGCAGGCGAGGCTGTAAGTCAAGCAGGTGAAGCAATTCGTCATGGCGCCGAAATGGCAAGTCGTGGCGGAGGACACGGCGGCAGCAATATAACAGCAATCATTGGAATTATCAGCGTTTGCCTGATATTCGGGACGTATTTGTTTTTGAGAATCAGGAAAGCCCGCAAGGACGCTCTGAAAAAGGCGGAAAAATAAACCGGCAAAAATTCAGTTCAACCGCCGCGAAAGCGAGTATCTGTCGCCGACAATTATTTGATTGCCGGACGCGAAATGCAGCACGCCTTCGGAAATAAGTTTGCTGATTTCGTTAGACAGCGCCGGACGGGTAACTCCAAGATAATCGGCAAGTTGGGTTACATTATGCTCCATCTCCACTGTGTTTGAACCTTCGTGAAGGTGGTCGAGCAGGTAACAGATAAAGCGGTTCCGAATACTTCGGAACGACAGAACCCGCAGGCGGGCCATAGTGCATTTGTTGCAGTTTGCGCTCACACAGAGGAAGTTCTGCAAAAACTGCGGAATCCGGTTCATTATCTTGAAAACCGAATCTTTGGTTGCCCGCAGCAGGGTTACGTCTTCGATAACTGTAAAACTTGCCGGAAACTGGTTTTTCTCGGAAAAAATATGAGGCATAGCGAAAGTGCGGGGAGCCTTGATTGTCTCTACCCGCACCTCGTTGCCCGAAATATCTATCACGTCCACGTGCATTTTCCCTTTCAGCAGTATATGAAGATATTTGCAAGTCGCGCCCTGCCGGATGATTGTTTCGCCTTTCGGGAAGTTATCAATCCGGTAATCCATCGTATTCAAAATCTCTGCTTTCATATCCTCGGAAAATCCGCGGAACAGCGGAATTGAAAAGATGTCGCTTATTTCATCCGCGCTCAAATCCATATATTGCGGGAAAGTATTCCACGCAAAGATAGATATTTTTTCGGAAACGCCTACCATTTTGAACTAAAAATTTTCGGAGTTATATTTAATGATACCCAACACCAGTCCTGCCACGCTTTCGGGTCGCCGCCTTTTACCGCTTTCATAGCGTCGGAACAGAGCATCGTGGAATAGCCTGCCGAAAGGTTTACGTCGGGCATCACTGCCCAGTTGAGTTGAAAATCAATTTCCGAACCGAGGCCTCTCGCTTGCTTTACGTCGCCGGAATAAACGTCGGTTGCAGTGAGGAAATAATGGTAATTCAGCAATAGCGAAACTTTGGACGAAGTTTTGAAAGCCGCTCCAAGTTGATTGTCCCAAAGTCCGGGATTCAGGCCGTTGATGAACGACGAAGCGTAAAAATAGTCCATTGTTCCGTAAAATTTGTGATGAGTGCCGTAAAGCGGATTGAATGCGGTGTATTTGTCGCCTGTATCGTCGCCGCTCAAATAGTCGGTTGCTGCCGTAAGTTTTACGGCAGGAGTTACTTGATACGAAGCGTTTAAGGCTCCCATCCACGCGGCAACGCTTTTATCGGCAACGGTTTTTCCCGTTTGATAGTAAAACGTTCCGTAAAGTTGGAAATCGCCCGGCTTCCACGTGATATTCGTACCCAAAGTTTGCAGATATTTTGTGTTGGGATTTGATGATTCGCCCGCTTCAAAACCGAGGTTCATAAGGAGGAAAGAAGCATTGAAAGCCTTTGACCCGATATGCTGATACCAAAGAGTTTGCATCTGTTTGTAAGGTTGTCCGCCCGAAGCGTAATAGTCGCCGCCGATAACTTTTTCGCTGTTCTGGTTGAAAGCCATAATCAGGTGAAGTTTATCGGTTTTGCTTTCGTAGCCGAGTTTGGCCGCGTCGTGCGAGCGTCCTGAAACGTTCCAGTCGAGGCTTCCAAGAATACGGTCGTCATCGTAAGAGAGCGTCTGGCGGCCGAGTTTCAGGAAAAATCCCTTTCCGAAAGCCAGATTAGCCCAGGCTTCGTTGAGCATCATCCGTCCGCTGGTTTCCACTTGCGGGTCTTGTCCCCAAACGCCTACATTTTGCGCCGAAAAGCCGACAGACAACGCATCGTGCTTGTACAGAGCCGACAGGCGGGCGCGGCTGTTGATGAACTGTGCCGGAAGGTCGCCGTCGTTGCGGGGCGACAAGGCTCCGTTGCGGTATTCCGCTCTTGGCCTCAACTGTGCGTTCAGCGTCAGTTCGTTATCCTGCGCCGAAGCCGAAATTATTGAGAACAGCATTAATGCCGACAAAAAAATACTTTTTTTCATATAATATTATGTGTTAGACAGTTATTGACATAATTATATTTTTTCGGCGAGGCGGTTGTTTTCCTTTGCCGATTTGAGCCATTCGGGAACGACAGTGGTCAGGAATTTCTCTTTTGCCGCTCTTTCTGCCGGAATGTCGAGGCCGATATATTTTTGAGCCTTTTCCTTGGTCGAAATGTCGGGTATAGGAACGTCGCCGGTATAACCGAGCGATACAAGCACTTTCGATACGGCAAGTTGAGCCTGCAAAGCCTTGTCGAGGCCGCCTGCCAAAATGCGCTGAATTTCCTGCGGAGCGTGGAACGAGGCTCCGTGCGAAGCGACTGCAAAGTCCCAACGCCACTGCGATTGGCGCAACAGTTTCAGCACGCCGGCCATTTGCGCTTCGGTAGCGCCTTTTTCCCAAGCAAAAGCGGCTTCGATGTGCGCTTTGGCGAGTTCGGTTTCCAAGCGGCCGCGGGTTTCGTTGGCCTTCATCTGGCGTTCGTAAACGTTGTTTCGCAGAGTTTCTTCGCTTTCGCGGTGGCAAACCTGACAGGTGCGGTCAATCATCGCCAGCGGGCTTTGAACGTGGTGGTCGCTGAATTTCACGCCGCCTTCGCTCTTGTAAGGCATGTGGCAGTCGGCGCAGGAAACGTTGCGCTGTCCGTGAATACCCAGTTTGTAGAGTTCGTAATCGGGATGTTGAGCCTTGATAATCGGCGCTTTACTCAATTTATGCGTAAAATCCGAGAAATTGGTTTCGTCGTAATAGGCTTCCATATCTTCTACGGTAAAACCCTTGTCCCAAGGCAGGGTCAGATATTTTCCGTCACCTTTGAAATAATATTCTACGTGGCATTGTGCGCAGACCAACGAGCGCATTTCCTGTTCCGAAGCCTTGTTTATGTCAATTCCTTGACGCTGGAAGGCTTCAATCAGTCCGGGACGGCTGATGTGGAGGTTCATATTTTCCGGTTCGTGGCAGTCGGCGCAACCGATTGTGTTTACAATTTCAGGTCCCAGGGCAGCCCATTTTGCCTTGTAAAAATTTTCCACGCCCATAGCCGCCATCATTCGTGGGACGTCGGGGCTTTTGCATGTCCAGCAGGTGGCGGGTTGAGGCCCTTCTTCGGCTGTCATCGGCGCTCCGGTGCGCAGCGAAGCGCGGGAATCGTTCACAGCGTAGAAATGTCCGCGCGGGGAATTGTAATCTTTCGCAAATGCGTATCCGGCCCACAGGATGACCATATTCGGGCGTTCGGCAAGCACATCGACCGAGTTATTGCCCTGAAACATCGAGCGGAACGTGGTGTCGGAGGTTTGCAGCCAAGTTTGATACTCGCGGGGATAATTTTCGCCGAAAATCTCGTTTCTCGACTCTATTCCCTTGATTTCTACTTTTTTATTGTTGAAAATGCTGGCAGTTTCGGCCTTCCTTTGGGTTATAGAGGCGGCTAAAATGCCAAGTCCAAAAACGGCGGCCATTACGACTACGAATAACAGCCAGCCTTGCCAAGTTTTTAATTTGCTTTCCATATTACTTTAATTTTAATTTTGTTTATTTGTTTTAGAATGGAGTTCCGACTGCTTTTTCAGCCATTCCGGAACGTTGGAGTTAGGACAGGGTACAAGCGCGGCGGGAGCCGACGAAAGGCTGCTTACGTTTCCGTGGGGGACGTTGCGGTGGCAGTCCCAGCAGGCTTTTCCTTCGCCTGATTTGAGCATTTGGGCAGTAACGCCGCCGGTTTTAACAAATTCGGTGTTCAGTTGCTCGTGGCATCGGACGCAGTTCGCCATAATGACGGCCGAACTTGCATTTGTAGCGCGGATAACCTGCGGCTCGCCCCGCATCGTGAATATGGCTGCGTGGCGCAATCCGTCTTTTCCCTTGTAAAACCACTTGTCGAGGGCGTTGTCGTGCGGAACGTGGCAGTCGTTGCAGGTCGCGTCGCGGCTATGCGAACTGTGGCTCCACGACGCGTAATAGGGCGCCATAATGTGGCAATTGACGCAGGTAGAAGGTTCGTCCGACAGGTAACTCGCCGCTCGCGAGGCGTAGGCAACATATCCGGCCAGTCCGAAGAAAACCCCGGCAAGTACGATAGCAATAATTTTCCATTTTTTTGTTTTCATACGGGCTAACTTTATTAATATTTTCGTGCAAATATCAATAAATTAGCGTTAATTAAATGTAATAAATATTACACTTGTGTAAAAAAAATTAAAAAAATGGATTTATTGTAATGTCAAAATCACATTAAACTTTCTGTTTTCCACTCCCTGTTGAAGGAGTAAGTATTATCTTCTTTTTCAATAAATTGGTATAAAAACAGGCATTTTGCCCGCAGAGCCGTTTGTTCGGGGTCGCCGGAATTATCCGCCAAAACGAAAAGAATGTCGGCAAGTTGTTCGATGTTGCTGTAACTGAAATGTTTTTCATTGACGAGGAGGTTTATTAAATCCTCGTTGTCGAGCGAAATAAGGCCGCTGATATTCAGCCCCAGATTGTCCATCAGGGCTTGATTTCCCGTTTCGACGATCTCTTTACTGCTGCTCAATCCAAGCAGTTGAGACAGCAATTTGCCCAAAACCTGCCCGAAAATCTCGGCTTGTCTGACTAAAAAATCTTTTTGTTCCATAATTATCATGTTTTTTTGGCAAAGATAGTGTTTTTTTATTGATATTAATAAATTTTTTTTTTAATATTGCAGTAAATTTTTGAAACTCCTTATAAACAATAACAAATGCAAATAAAACAATTCCTTTCAGGCGCATTTTGGCTTGTGATGGCGATACATTTTGTTGTGTTTTCAATCATCGGATTCGCAGCGGGCAAATGGCGGCTGCTGCTGATTTTCGTGCCATTTTTGCTGTTAAGCGTTTTGATAAAATATCTGGTTTATAAGCGGAGGCGGTAAGCGCTGTAACTTACCGCCTCCTGCTTGTCCGTAAATGTTCATATTACCGCGTCCGCCTGACGCTGCGGGTGGGCGTTGACGAAGATTTTTCGGGTTTTGAAGCCTTCGGTTTTTCCTGTTTCTGTTTTTCTTCCTTTTTCTCGTCTTTTGAGGCATCCGATTTCTTGGCTTTTTTGCTGTTGGAAGCAACGAGCGTCGAATCTTCCGGCATCCAGAGTTGCTGGCGGAAGGCCTGCAACTGGCGTTCTATGCTGTCCTGCGCGAGTTTCAGAGCCTTGGGGTCGTCAGAGCCGACCTGCTGTTGCAGGGTGCGGTTGCGCAAGTTCACAGTTTTGATGATGTCGCCCTGGTACATCCGTTTTGTGAAATAGTCGTCGATGCTGTACGTTACGGCGTTGTTGAGGTCGGAAGTCATAATCAGCGTTTGCGACAGATAGGGGCGGACGGCGTCGTATGGCAGCCAAAAGAGGCCGTTTTGGGTAACATTGCCCGTTCCGTAGTCTTCTCTTTTCATAATCGGACAAATCGCGGTTATTTGAGAATCAAATTTTCCGGTCGCCTCGTCGAAATACCAGCCTTCCTTTATCATATACTGCTTCACTTCGGCGCTTGGCACATCGCCGTCATCTACGACAAATCTTGCATTTTCGCCCGAACCCTGTTTTGTGTAAAGTATTTCGTATTTTTTCAGGACATCTTTTTCAAAATCTAACTTTTCCTTATCGACAAATGCTTCGTCGCCGCTAATCAGATAATTGTAAGCAGTAATTTTCCCATCAGCCAACAGCCTGAAAATCAGGGTAAACAGATTTACGCGGTCGCCCAATGGTTCTACCGGAAAATAGAGCGCGGCATTGTTTTCCTTGTCGAGGTCGATGGTGCGGTACATTTCGCGCAGCCAGACCACCCGCGAAGGGCCTTTCGAGTTTTCTTCGTTTTTAATTTTCGCCCTTTCGGTAAGTTTGGGCGAATTATCCGTTGCTGCAACTTCGCCCGGACGCTGGCGCGTTCTGCGCTGCGGGGGCGTTTCCTGCTGTGCAAAAGCGTCGTAAGCCACAGCAAACAGCATTAATAACAAACTGATAAAATAAAATGGTTTCATCTATATTGTTGATTATTAGTTTATTAATTTATTAATTGATAATAATAGGTAAGGCGCTCCTCAAAGTCCTTTCCGAACCGTCGGGGCCTCTGGCTACAACATTTCCTATATAAACTCTTTTTCCGCGGGCTAATCCGCGAATCAGCCCCTTTTGCTGTTCGGAAAACCGCGCCCCATCGGAAACATACATTACAGTAAGTCCCATATCGTTGGCGGCCGATAACTCAAAACGCAAGATTGTAAACGGAATATTCAGGATTCCGTCGTCGATACCTGCCTTTGCTGATTCTAACGATAACAGAGCGGCTTTTGACAACGCTCCGCCGTCGAATTTATACGGATTTCCGCTTGCGTCGTTCACGGTAAGATAGACCGAAGGGTCGGGCAGGCGGATAACGCGGAAATTTTTGTTTGCCATCTGTACCGCGCGGTCGCCGATTCTTGCCGTAACCGATATAACTGCCGGAGTTCCTATCTTGCTCGGAACTGCCGTCCAGATTCCGTTGCCTTTGGGCGTCAGCGTTCCGTTTGACATCGAAGCCGAAATGTTTTGCGTAGCAACGCCCGGAACGGCGATTTCAACATCGTTCGACCAGCCGGCATACAGTACGTTTGTGGCCAATGGCGCAACAGTAGCGTTAGGCTCCATAACGTAATATTCCGTCGAAAAATCACGCCGGTAAGTCGAGCCGTCGCCTGCGGGCAGTTCCACGTATCCCGAAACCGGATATTTTCCCTGCGCACCTGCTCCCACAACGTATTTGCCGCCTGCTTCTTCGGGCAAGTAACGTCCGTTTACAAAAACGCGGGGCTGCTGGGTAGAATCCACCGCAAGCACGCCGATGTCGGCGCGGTACTGTCCGCCGCGCATCACAAACTGCGATTCGGGAATTACGAAAGCCTCCATCTTGTTTACGCGGTAGTCTTTAATATCCACGTTTTTGAGCAGGTCGGAAAGCACTTCGCCTTCGGCGTAGCGGATGTCGCTCTGCAATTTTGTGAGCAGGGTAACGGCCGCAGCCACAGGCATTTGAAAGAACATCGATTCTTCCCAAGTCTGTTTGTTTTCCTTCGCTTTTTTCGAGGGTTCGGTGCTTAAATTGCTTTCGATAATGGTTTTTATTTTCGGGTCGCTGACCATCGAGGAAATGTAGGTTCGATAGGCGTCGATATTGGATTTCAGGCGTTGTCCGTCGTTTTTTCCGCGCTCGAACATCACCTCAAAGGCGGCGTTCAGGTCGTCGGGATGTTCCAACTGTTCGGGATTTCCGTCTTTTCCGTCGGCCTTAATCACGATGCGGTTTTTCAGTTCCTGCGTATAGTTGAACAGCGAATCCGATTTAGCCTTTACCTGTGCGGCGCGGTCGTACCAGACGCCCGATTTTTCGGGGTTTTTATCGTGATAGGCTTTCAGGTCGCCAAACACGTTTTCGTTTCTCGAAGATGAAGATTTTACTGCGCGAAGCAGGCCTTCCTCCACGAGTTCAAATCCGTCAAGAACCTCGGTTGACACGTTGAGCGCCAACATTCCGATGAAAACCAAATACATCAGGTTTATCATCTTTTGTCTTGGGGAATTGGGGTCGTTTACTGCCATTTTTTCTGTTTATTATACAAAAATCATACTCCTGTTGGGTTGAATCCGCCGGCCGGATTGAAGCCTGTCTGCTGACCGAATGCCGGATTTCCGGCGTTTCCGTACATATTCATCGTCATTGCGTTCAAGAGCCGGTTGTAAACGCCGTTCAGGGCGTGCAACTGCTGCGCCATCTTTTCGGTTTCGCTGCGGAATACCGAACTGTCCACAATTGAACCTTCGTAAAGGTCTTTTATCCGCATCAGGCCTGAATTTATGCGCTCTATTGCGTCGATTTGCGAACTGATGCTCTTCAACTGTATTTCGTATATCGTGTTCAGTCCCTGTATGTTGCGGTTCAGCGCTTCCATCTGATAAACATAGCCTTTCGACGAGTTGTTGATGCCGTCGGAATTGTCGGTAATGCTCTTGTAAGAATTTAGCAGAATATCGGAAACGTCTGTAAGACTGTTGGTTACATTGCTGAATTTCGACATGTTTTCCGACATTTCGGCCAACTGGTCTAAATATTTCTGGGTAGCGTCGGTCATTTCGGCCATTTTCGCGAGTTGGTCGGCTGCCGCTGCCATTTTCTGGATGCTTGCCGTAAGCGCATTGCTGTCTTCTTCCGAAATATTGACTGCATCGGGGATTCCGAATGACTGTCGAACCTGTCCGGGCGACATATTTGCCACCGCTTCCGAAGCCGAAACCGGCTGCTGTCCGCCGGCAGGCTGGCCTGACGGCGCTCCGCCGAAGCCGCCGAAGGATGCTCCGCCGATAATTACCGTTCCGCCGCCACCGCCGCCGGAACCTCCTGTTCCGCCCGAAACTCCGCTTGCAGAGCCTGCTCCGCCGCCAAGGACGAGCGAGCCTCCGCCTCCACTGCCTCCGTTAAATGACGGGCGGTCAGATTCTTCGTTAGTATCGAGAACGGGGAAAACCCTGTCCCATTCGTAATCGCGGGTAGGACGGTCGAAAGCCGAGATTGTGAACACTATTGCTTCGGTAATGAATCCGAAGTACAGAAATCCGTTGCCCAAGCCGTAAGGCCAGTGCATAAGTTTGGCGAGGACGCCGATGATGATGATTGCGGCGCCTATACTGTAAAATATTTGAAAAAACCGCTTCCCGCGTTCGCCGGAAAGGAATTTTTCAATGACGTTTTTTGTTTTGCTTCGTATTCCCATTTTATATTTTCCTTTTTATTTTTTTCCTTTTCCTTTTGCAAATCCGACCTGCGTGCGGACGCAGCGGAATCCGATGTATGAACGCTGTTCGTTCTGATATTCGTAAGTCCTCACGTCGGAGCGGATATTATGCGCTACGTCTTTCCACGAGCCGCCGCGGACGACTTTTTTCTTCATATCGTAGGGGTCTTCTTTTGCCGCATTGTAGCGGTATTCGGGGTTCATATCGCTCATTTTTTCCGGCCCCGATTCGATGAATGAGGTAGAAGTCCATTCGGCCACGTTTCCGGCCATATCGTAAAGTCCAAATTCGTTGGGCGAGTAAGAGCCGACTTTCGCCGGAATCAGGTGCCCATCCTTGACGTAATCGCCGTCGCCCGGCTTGAAATTGCCCAGAAAACAGCCTTTTTCGCTGGTTGCTTCGTCGCCTCCCCATGGATATTTATTTTCCGATTTTCCGGCGCGGGCGGCGTATTCAAACTCCGCTTCGGTGGGCAGGCGGTAAGGCTCTATCGTGTTCTTGAAATTTGCGTCGAGCGATTTTTTCAGGTACTGGGTGCGCCAGTTGCAAAAAGCGTTGGCCTGCTCCCACGAAACGCCCACTACCGGATAATCGTTGTAACCCGGATGATTGAAATAGAGGCGGATATACGGCTCGTTGTAGGCATTTTCAAAATCGTTTACCCAAACCGTTTCGTCGGGATAAATGTTTATTATATAAGTGTTTAGAAAATCCCAAATCGAACTCAACGGGCGTGTGATGGTTTCCGAAATTATTTTGCCTTCTTCGGTGATGTAGGCCGTATCTTTTGAAATCATAACCACTTCGTTGGGGTCAATTTTTATGTCGGTGTTGCGGTTGCGTTCTTCGGGATTCAGGCGGTTGCGGCGCATGGCGTAACCTGTTGCGTCGAAAACCGAGTAGCGGTAAATCATCTGTTTAGGGTCGAGGCGTGTTTCGCCCGTGATAGGGTTGGTTTCGTAAACGCTGCGTAGTGCGGCAAGTTCGTTTTCGTCGGCCCGCCGTTCGGTAGGAATGGGGCGTTTCCAGTCGAGAATGGGTTCAATGGGATTGCCTTCTTTGTCTTCCGTTATCTTATACAGTTCGTTGCCGCCGAAAGCAGGGTCGTAGAGGCGTTCGCGGATAATGGAATCGCGCACCCAATAGACAAACTGACGATATTCGGCGTTAGTGATTTCGGTCTCGTCCATCCAGAACGATTCTATCGAAACGCCCTTTGAATTTTGGAAAATCCCCCACAGAGAATCCTTTTCGGCAGGCCCCATACGGTATGCGCCGCGCTTGATAAGCACCATTCCGTGCGGATTAGGCTCGCTCCACGAGGGTGCGCTGACGCCTGTAAGTTCGCCGCCGTCGCTCGAAATACTTCTTCCGCACGCGGCGAAAATTATTGCAACTATGGCAAATAAAATCAGTTTCTTCATATTTTTTTATAATATTCTTACACTTTTATGTTTACCTTTAACTCCCTTATTCATATTCAAATCCATCGAATAGCGGATAAAAATCTCGTGGCTGCCCGAGGATTCTTTTCTTATTCCCGAAATCGGGAAATCGTAAGCGTATCCGGCCTCAATCATCTTGAATTTTCCGCCCAGCATTACCGTCAAAGCGTCCTGTTTGCGCCATCCGAGGCCGCCCCAGAACTTGTCGTCATACACTATCCGCGCCGAAACGTCCAACTGCGTATTCCGCAACATCGCCTTGAAAGTATTCGTTTCGACTTTCGTTACCAACGAATCTTCATCAATATATACAGAACTCATTTCCATCGTCTTCAATAAAATTGATGGCCGTAATTCTAATAACGGATTGGAAAGCGGGATATTGTATCCGGCGGTAAAATAATATGTTCTGGGAATGTCAAAAACGTATTGTTCGCCGAGGACGATTTCGGGCGCCAGCAAATGGGTTACGGAAAGTCCGGCGTACCATTTCGGGCGGAAAAAAAACATCCCAAGCGAAGCGTCAATCGACTTTCCATCGACTTTTGAGGTTGGTATTGCGGGGTCGGTTTGCTGGTGGTAATCGTCCTGCGGGATTACAACTTTCGAGCCGTCGAAACTGATGTTTGCGTATCCGGCCTGCAATCCGATGCTGAAATCGCCTTTCAGCATTTTCTTTTTCCAAGCGTACTGTCCTGAAACGACCGAGATGCTGTACAGTCCGCTGCGGTCGTTGTACATCGAAACTCCCAGTCCGTGAATGCGTTCCATAAATTTGTAGGGCATTTGGGCGGTCAGGATGCTGGTTCTGGGTGCGCCTTCTATGCCGAGCCACTGCATACGGTTGAGGTAGGCCGCTTCCAATTTGTCGGAATGGCCTGCATAAGCGGGATTGAAATAGTTAATCAGCGCCCAGTAATTGCTGATTTGCGTGTCGAACTGGGCGTTCAGCGCCAACTGAAAGCCTGCCGTAAAAACCGTAATGAAGAAAAATCTTTTCATTACAGATAATAACGTAAAGTTCGGGAAAATGTTGCATAATCAACGCAAATCAACCACTTCCACGCCCGGAAATTTTTTGGCGTCGAACTGAAAAACGGCGTCGGAAAGCGCGGTTTTTGCGTCGTATTTTCCTACGTAAATCAGGTTTTCTGCGCCGTTTGCGTAGTAAATATGGAAAAACAGGGGCATAAAATCGGTCGCGCTTACCTGCATCAGAATCTTTTTAATGTCGGCTTTGGATGATTTCGGAACAAGGCTTATTTCCTTGACTTTGCGGGATTTGACGTCGGTTTTGTCGCCCAAAAATGCGTATGTCCAGCCGGTTTTATAGGAACTGAACAGCAGCAGCGGATTTAAGGCCTGAATTTCTTCGGGCTTCGGCTCCAAAATGCTGACTTCTGCAACTGCCTTATCGTGAACCCATTGCGTTTTGCCGTTGAAATAAAAATCGCGGTCGGGAGTTTCGATAAAAAATTTATCAGATTTGATAGAAATTTTGCCTTCAAAACTTTCCGTATGTTTCAGCGATTTATCTTTCAGATTGAAGACAAATCCGGCAGTGATGCCGTTTGCCGACGACAGCATAGCCGACGATTTATCTAAAATATCTTTCGCTTTCGCCTCGTTGGTTTGAGCCGAAATTGAGATGCAGACGCATAAAGCGGAAAGTATGAATATTATTTTTTTCATTTTCGATTTTGTTGCTTTTATATTTTGACCGAAAAATGCGCTTAAAGTTTAAGAGCGGCCTAAATTCCCAATTCTTTGAATTTATGTTCGAGGCTGTATTCGTCGATAATCAGTACGTCGCGGGGTTTGCTGCCGCGGGTGGGGCCTACTATTCCGGCAAGTTCCATCATATCCATAATCCGTCCGGCGCGGTTGTAGCCAATCCCGAATTTCCTTTGAATAGAAGATGTAGAACCTGATTGGGTTGAAACAATCAGGCGTGCTGCGTCGGCAAACATCGGGTCTAACTTATCGAGGCTGACGTCGGGCGACAGTTCGTCGCTAACCTCGCCTGTGTATTCTGGCAACATCAAGGCTTCCGTGTACCCCTGCTGGTTGCCGATAAATCGGGTGATGCGCTCCACTTCCGGCGTATCGACAAAGGCGCACTGGATGCGGGTCATATCGCTGCCCTGGAAAAACAGCATATCGCCGCGGCCGACGAGTTGGTTTGCGCCGGTAGCGTCGAGAATGGTGCGCGAATCGACGGCTGCAATAACGCGGAAAGCGATTCGGGCGGGGAAGTTGGCCTTGATTGTTCCCGTAATTATGTTTGTAGTAGGCCGTTGCGTAGCAATAATCATGTGTATTCCCACTGCGCGGGCTTTCTGGGCGATTCGGGCGATAGGCTGCTCGATTTCTTTTCCGGCGGTCATAATCAGGTCGCCGTATTCGTCGATAATTACCACAATATAAGGCATAAAGCGGTGTCCCTTGTTCGGATTCAGGCGGCGGTTGATGAATTTTTCATTGTATTCCTGAACGTTGCGTGAACCGGAATCTTCGAGCAGTTTGTAGCGGTCGTCCATTTCTATGCAAAGTGAATTTAGCGTGTAAATAACTTTGGTATAGTCGGTTATGATGGGCTTTTCGGCGTCGGGAAGTTTGGCGAGAAAATGCTTTTCTATAACCGAATAGAGGCTAAATTCCACCATTTTGGGGTCAATCAGCACAAATTTCAGTTCGGAAGGGTGCTTTTTGTAGAGCAGGGAAGTGATTGCGGCGTTCAGTCCGACCGATTTTCCCTGTCCTGTCGCTCCGGCCACGAGCAGGTGCGGCATTTTTATCAAATCGACCATAAACACCTCGTTTGTGATGGTTCTGCCAAAGGCTATGGGCAGTTCAAATTTGGTTTCCTGATATTTTTTCGAGGCGAGGATTGACTGCATCGGCACGATTTGCGGTTCTTTGTTTGGCACCTCGATTCCGATTGTGCCTTTGCCCGGCATTGGCGCAATGATGCGGATTCCAAGGGCGGACAAGTTAAGCGCGATGTCGTCTTCCAAATTTTTTATTTTGCCGATTCTAACGCCTTCGCCGGGGACAATTTCATAAAGCGTAACTGTCGGACCCACAGTGGCTTTTATGGATTTTATATTGATTCCGAACGAGCCGAGTGTGGCAATAATCTTGTCGCGGTTGGCCAACTGTTCGTCTTTATCAACCTGAATGCCGCCCTGATTGTACTCTTTCAGCAGGTCGAGGGTAGGATATTGATAGTGCGACAAGTCGGCTTGAGGGTCGTAAGGGCCGAGTTCGGCAAGCAGTTGTTCTGCGTTTTTGTCAGCCTCGAATGGCGACAACGGCGCGGTTTCCGGCTTTTTTTCGGGAATCGGAATCAATGATTCGGATTCGTCATTGCCTATATTTATTTCAAAATCATCGTCGGCGTTCATCGTCGGCGATTTAAGCGGTTCTTTTTTTATTTCTGGTTTATCGTCATCATCAGGAACGACTATTACCTCGTTTTCATCATCATTTTCTTCCGAATTAGTTTCCGTTTTCGTTTCGCCTTTTTTCGGTTTGATTTTCCAGTTATTAAATCTTAAAGTAAACAAATTTCTAATGAAAGGAATTGTTTGCGAAGACAGGAAAATCATTATTATAATAAACAAAAGTATGATTAACAGCAGGGTTCCGGGCGTCCCGATATTGTTTTTCAGCAGTGACGACAGAGCCTGTCCGTGTTTTCCGCCTACCAGAAAAGCCGTTTCGTTAAACAGCGGTTGCAGGCAAAACGACAGCGCGAGCGAAAGCCAAATCGTGAAGACTGTGCATAAGATGAAACTTTTCAGCAGTTTTATGTATTTTACCTGCATCAGGCGGAGCGACAGGGTGATAAGAAAAATCAGGATAAATGCCGATGATATGCCAAACCACTGATTTACAAGCAGATTAGCCAAGAGCGCTCCGCGGGTTCCCGCCCAGTTTTCGACACCCTCAATCCGCCCCCAGTGAAAGAGCGAAACGCCCTCAATCCGGCTCTGGTCGGCGGCTCCGGAAAAAAAGAACGAGATAAAAGCAATGACGGCATAGACCGAAAATATGAGGATTATCAGCCCGAAAGTGAATTGAGTTGTGCTGCTCGACAGAAAACGTTTCAGAGAGCCGGCTTCGGAAGCGGCTTTCTGCTGTTTTGCGCTATTTTTTTTCTTTAACATCTGCAAGTTATCATTTTGAAACTGCAAATTTACGAGATTTTTTCGGAATTTCCTTATTTAAATGGGATATAATTTTTCATTTTTCATAAATTATTCCAATGGCCTAATCACGACAATTCCGGTATTGGTCTTTATTTTGCGGCAATAATCGGCCAATGGTTCGGGGTTGATAATTACTTTTTTTGCGGCGGACGAGGCATGAATGAAAGTCAGCCGCCCGTTTTCGCGGTAAGCGACGGCCAAATGCGAGATGTCAAGGCCTTTCAGCGAGGTTGTGAAGCCGATGATGTCGCCGCTCTTTATCTTTGATTCACAGACGTTTATGCTGTCTTTTGGTATAAAACGGTAGTTTTTTCTTGCGTTTATGGCTTTCTCGAAGGCGGCAATCCGCTCAACTTCGTCGGGATTATTCGTTAAACGCCTGTATTTATCTGGGTTCGCAGACATAAAACCGACCTTGGGGCGAAATAGTTTTCCGCCAATTTTTCCGGTAATATCTTCCACGATTCCCATTTCCCGGTTGTCGAAAATCCAGTCGGTGGAGTAGTGCAGACGCGAAGCGTAACCTTTGATAATCCCGTTTCGGTAGCGGATTTTCTGCAATTCGAGGCAAAAAGTTTTGAAATTGGGGCTTTCGGCGTTCAGCGTCCGCGACATCGCTAAACAGTTTTCGACAAGCGTCATGCAATCGAGTTCGCGCAGATTGACGACAAGTTCTTCGCTGTCGCCTATTTCGAGCGTTTGTCCGGCGTATGGCGCACCGAGGAAAAATTTTGCGGCGGTGGCCATATTTTTCTGCACTCCGCGGTTTGGCGTTTCGCTGAAAAACTTACCGGCGATACTGTCGTCTGCGGCCAAATTGCTGCTCGTTTGGGCTGCTGTGTTCAGGCAGGCGGCGAGCAGGACGAGTATTATTATTGAACGGTATTTCATTTTTTTTGAAAATATAGTTTTCACACCGGCCTCGAAAAAGTACGGTCGGTATTTTTTAGCAGCGGGTCAAGCGAAGCGGCCGCGTTGCGTACAAAAAGGTGTGCTTCGGGACGGATTTCGATATGATTTTCGTCGAAATCTATCAGGCCGTCTTCAGCGAAACTGCTCATCACGTCGGCATTGTAGGTTGTTGCCCGCTTTATTTCTTCGACCGGCAGGCCGAGCCTTGCCGAAAGGTCGTTCCAGTCGATACAATAGTTGCACATCAGCGTTTCGATAACTTCGCGGACAATCTGCTCCTCGGCATTGAGCAAATAACCTTTTACAGTTGCTAAACCTTTATCAATAAGCGAGATATATTCTTCGATATTC
>JAISUN010000028.1 GCA_031272085.1 Dysgonamonadaceae bacterium
ATTCCATCGCTCTATCAATTTACAACTCCAACCTATATTCCAACCGATTTTTTGTCATTATCAATCGTTCGAAAATATCGCGCATTGTGGCATTTTGACTTTTCAGGGTATAGAAGGTAGTGTCGTCAAGCAGGACGTAATACCAGCGGGCGTTCATACGGCTGTCGGGCGGCAATTCGTTGATTTTATCAATCCATTCTATGGCTGAACGCTGTTTTGCCTGCACGTTGGCGTTGGCGACGTCTTTTTCGGCTTTCGTTTCAACTACGTATATTTTTTCGGCTGTTTTTACCATAAAATCAGGGAAATACGACGCCAGCATCCCGTCGGTGCGGACATAATGCAGGCGGGTAAAGGCGTGGCGGGTTTCACTGATTTTCACTATGCGCTCCACTTCGCTGTCGGCATCGCAGGTGCAAAGGAAATCACGTTCAAAAATGCCTTTGTTTGAAGGATAACCTGTTTTTGTGTAAATGGATTTTATAATGTCGAGCGAAAAATTTTCGCGGATTTTCAAATTTGGCACTTCCGAAAACCAGCGTTTCACTACAACGGCATCTTCCACATTTACATTGTTTTGCATCGCATAAATAGTTTTTGACAATTCGCGCATAATGTGTTCCACAATGCCCGATTTCGCCACCATCAACACGCGCCAGTTGTTGTCGTCCAAAGGATTAAACTCGCGACTGAACAGTTTCGTACGGATATATTTGTCAATCGTGCTGATTACTGCCGTCTGATTTACCTGCATCAGAGGCAGTTGCTTGTTGTAAGAGCCGATATTTACGGTTATCGCATTCAACATCCGTTGCAGATATTCGTTGTAGGAATTTGCCGTAAAAATATCGCCTTTTACACGATATTCGCCGAATTGGGTTTTGATTTTTGGCTCTTCGGAAATAAAACGCTCGGCATCGTCGTTGGGAATCATTCGTTTGAGTTGGTCGAGCGAAAAAGGCGACGATTGCAGGTTTTCAACCGAAAGTTCGGCGTTTTGCAAAGTTTCTTCTTTATCTTTGATAATCAAAGGAATAAACATATCGTAGTCCGCATAATTTTCTTTCAAATCAGCGGTAATCATATCGCCGAGAATGTTTTGCGAAGTAAAAGTTTCGCGGTCGTCGAAGGCAAAAATACTTTCATCCAAATCTTCGTAAAAACGCTCAAAGGCAGGGTGTTCCACCACATAGAGCATATCGTGCATCGAAACGGGCGCGATTTTCTTTTTGTAGAGATTTTCACGGTTTTGCGCCTTAATTTCGTCGTATTCCGCCTCACGCCACATCAGCCGTAAGCCGCGTCCCAAAACCTGTTCCAGCAAAATGGGGGCTTGCGACGAGCGTAACGGCACTATCACACAGACATTCGACACATCGAACCCTTCGCGCAACATCAGCACAGAAACAATCACTTTCGGCTGCGTGTATTTGTCAATATTGAACAATTTTTGCTTTACTGTGTCCCATTCGGCGGCGGTAATATTGCCTTTGCGGTCGCTGTCGATTTGCATCACGTCGTATTTGCCCAATCCTTCCGCTTTCAGAAAATCGACCACAAGCGGCGAAACAGTTGTATCTTCGCAAACGACAAGCATTTTGGGTGGCTTTTCCGCAAAATTCTCTTCCAAGAGTTTGAGTTTCGACAAACCCGCACGAAGCATAATTCGCTGACCTTCAGAAAGCGCTACAACTTTGTTTCGCTCGTTGCGAATTGCACGAAATTCAAGTTCTTCGTTGCTTAAAGAGGCAATTTCCTTGCGTTTGTCAAGCACGAACGATTTTACCAAACCGGCGTGCATAGCGGTTGTGAGGTCGAAATCGACAATGATATGCGGGAAATAATATTTTGCCTTTGTCTGTCCGCTGCCTTGCGTGTTGTAGGGCGTGGCTGAAAAGTCGATTTGCAGAAAGTTTTGTCCCTTTCCTGCCGAAATTTTGTTCAGCGCCTTTTGCCATTCCACTTCGGTGGTTTCTGTCGAGGTTTTTATTTCGTGGATATGATGCGCCTCGTCGTTGAAAATGCAAATATCGGGCAGATTTGCCAAAAAATCCAATTCGCCTCCGCGTAAAAAACGCGCATCGAGCGTGTCAAGTGCATTGCCTGCCGTGATTCCGGGCGATACGGGCAGCAAGTCGTTAATCAGATTTTGCGTGTCGGCAAACGGAAATCCCGCTGTATGAATGGCGCTTTCGGTTTCCTGTTCGTCGTCGTCATTCAGCAAATGCCAGTTGGTAATGGCAATCATCCCGTCGCCGGTGGTTTTGCGCCCGATTTCCTGTTTTTCAACCACCGAATTTTGCACAAAACCGTAAACCGACTGCCGATACTGGTCAGGGATAAAAAGTTCCTCGTTCTGTTTCAAATCGGAAGAATTGAAATCGCGCGAGCCGTTTTCTCCGATTTTGCCTTTGAAAGCGTCAAGCAGGCGTTCATAGACGATAAGTCCGGGGGCAACGAGGAGGAAATTTGTAGTGAACCTCACCCCCGTCCCCTCTCTAACAGGCGAGGGGTGTTTGGCATTCAAATATTGCCAAATCAACAGCGCGTTCAGCACCCACGTTTTGCCGGTACCGGTCGCCATTTTGACACAATATTTCGGGTAGGCGTTTTTGTCCTGCGCGAGTTGCAGCATAAAATCGCTGCCGACAAACGCCGATTCCGACATTTCGGAAACAGCGGCGTAAACATCTGCCACAGACGCGATTTTCAGTATTTCGTGGCAATAAATGGCGTTCAAAATTGCCTGCCGCTGTCCCAAATGAAAATTTTTTGTGCGCTCGGAAACGAAATTTTCCGAAAACCAAAAGTTGAGCAAATCAGCCGTAGTTGGTGTAACTTTTTCGAGTATTTCGCCGTTTGTCCACGCATTATTCACGATTTGCGAAAGGCGTTTTGCCATTTCGAGCGGGGTGTAATTTCCTTTTCCTGCTTTATTCATTTTCAATCATATTAAAATCATAGTTCAGACACTACCATACTTTCAAATCCGAAAACATCGACCGCTTTCACGCAAACTTTGCGGACACCGTATAATTTGCGCGGGACGGTGAGCGTAGCGCTCCGCACCACGCGCAGATTGTCGCCGTCGTTGTCGGTGTTTTCGCGATAGTCCTGCCAGAGCGAGCGGAACGTTGTGCCGTCATAATCGGGGTCAATGCTCCAATATTCAATCAAATCGAGCGGACTGGTATTTATTACGCGCTGCACCGCCGCCTTGTTTTTCTCGTCGAGCGGAATGGTGTCGGGCGAGAGCAGCACATAATTGTCCAATTCGACGGTTATGCGTTCTTCTGCTTCGCTATTGCCTTTTTCTTTCGTAAGCGGCTTAATGGTAAGATATTGCAGCGAAGAAAACCGCACCTGCCCGCTTTCGACCAAATCGCGGTAGTTTTTCTTTTTCAGCAAATCCAACAAATCGGGAGGAATCACAATGACCTCGATTTTCGTGCGGTCTGCCCGCTGTAATTCGCTGCTGATGTCGAACGAGAAATTCCATCCGAGCAAAATCACCTTGTTCCATTCTCTGCCGAGATAATTTTCGCGGTTTTTCAGGACGCGGCGCACCGTCGCCGCACTTGTAATGTTATTAGGCGAATCGACAACCACAAGGTTATTGCCAATGTAGCCGATGTTGGAACTTCCTGTTACGACTTTTGCGGCATCGTCATTGCGGGCTTGAGCCGCAATCTCATTATTGACGGCGGGATTTGGAAACGATTTTGCGCCGTAAAGGTTCAAAACAACCTGCGACAAATCGCCAATCCTGCGGTATTCGCTGCTCTGGAACGCCTCGCGCTGATAGTCGCCTATCGAGTGATAGAGAAACGGCTTGGCGTCGTTGTCTATCAGGCGTTTGCGCATAACCATACAGGCAGGCTTGCCAATATCGCTTGTGAGCCAGCGACG
>JAISUN010000029.1 GCA_031272085.1 Dysgonamonadaceae bacterium
AAAAACGGCATCAATCCGATGAAGATAATGAGTTTGCTGAACGACTGCATTGCGGGCAAAAAAATCACTGTCGGCAGAATCGACCTGATGAAGAATTTTTCGTTTTTCGAGGTCAAAGAGGCTGATGCACAAAAAGTCGTGCAGGCGATGAACGGCATCAAAGCCTTCGGACGCCGCCTGACAGTGGAAACTTCTCAACCCTCGCCTTCCGACGACAGGCAGAGGAAGATTGAGAAAGCGGGTCAGAAGAAGAAAACGCGGCGGAAGTAAGTACTGATAGAAAAAATATGCGCCGCAACACCAAATTTAGGGTATTTTTTTCGGTTCGGTTTTTGCGGTTAATGTATCCGCCATCATAATAGCCCGAATATTTTCGAGCGCCCTTTCCTTTTTCGATTTTTTGGGGACAAAAGGCTCGTCGGAAAGGATTCCGGTTTTCATCAAAACTTCGGTAGCAGCCCGAACAATGGGTAAAATCGGGGTAAAACCGGTTCCATTGCTTACGATGCGGCTTTCCGGATTTTCGGCGCGGTTTTTCATTATGTTTTCAAGTTTATTTGGGTCAGATTGAGTGTCAACGGACGGCAGTTTTAATTCAAATTCCGGCTTGGGCTTCGGGCCGAGCAAGCCGTAATATTCGAGCAGCAACAGTTTATTTATTTCGTGATTGAACGTCATTTTCGGCAAGGCTTTATATTTCGAGTCGGCCAAAAAATCTTTGCGAGGAACTTCGGGCAAGTCCTTTTTAACCGTATCGGGCTTCGATTCCGCCGGCGGCTCCAAAAAAGTTTTCGGATTAATGGCTTCGCGCAGGATATCTTTCCGGAAATCCTGTTCCTGCGCAAAATTGGCGGCTGCCGAAACAAAAAACAGCAAAGCGGAAGCAACAAACCGTTTCAATGATTTAAAGCCCATAATATTTAATTAATTGCGAGCAAAGTTAGGCAAATAATGAAGCGAAACACAATTATTTGCGTTAAAAATAATGAAAAAATTATATCTTTGCAAAAAAATAAGCGTATATTTTAAAATAATTTAATAATTATGAAACAAATTCTTTATTTATTTTGTATGGCAGCAATTTTTTCAGCCTGCACGGTCGATAGAAACAAATTGGCCGAACAGGAATTTCAGGCCTGCACCACCGCCGAAAAGGCTTACGGCGAAGGCGAAACGGACGTCCTGTTTGAGCAGGCCAAGAGCGCGTTTGCGCAGTTTTTTGTCCGCAACATCAACACGCCTTTCGCTCAGCAGGTTTTCACGGAATCGAAGTGGGTGCGCCGCTTGAATGAGGCGCAGTTGGATTCGGTTGTGAACGCCGTAACTGACGAGACATTCAAGGCTAACGAGGCCTACCAGAAGGCATTAGCCCGCCTCGAAGCGATGAAAAACGCCCAGCCCGGACACCGGTTTATCAACATCGAATCGACCGACGCAGCGGGAAATCCCGTTCAACTTTCCGATTTTGTCGGCCACGGAAAGTATGTTTTACTCGATTTTTGGGCTTCGTGGTGCCCCGATTGCCGGAAAGAAATGCCTGAACTCGTAAAAATTTATGAAAAATTTAAAGAAAAAAAATTTGAAGTCGTAAGTTACTCGCTCGACAAAAAATCGGAGGACTGGAAGAAGGGAATTGCCGACCTCGGGATGACCTGGCCACAGATGTCCGACCTCGGATTTTGGAATTCCAATGGGGCGCAACTGTATGCAGTTCAATGGATTCCAACATCGGTACTCATCAATCCCGAAGGCGAAATCCTTGCCAGAAATCAGAGTATGGACGAACTTTCGACCACGCTCGAAGGCTTATTGGGAGGCTCCGAATAATTAAAAAAACGGGGTCAATTTTTTTAATTTCCCGAAAAAAATTTAAAAATATGTTATAAAATATGTTTTTTTTTTTGGTAAGTTCAAAAAAAAGCGTTTCCTTTGCACCCGATAACCTAAAACAATCTTTTTGCCTTAAAAAACTAATGCCTATTAAAAACTGAAAAGGGCGCTTTGCGAAGAGCGCCTTTTGCAGTTTAAAAGATTTGAAGTATCTTTGCAGCACAAACAAGATAATGGAACATATAAGAAATTTCTGCATAATAGCGCATATCGACCACGGCAAAAGCACCCTGGCCGACCGTTTGCTCGAATATACCCGGACTGTTTCGGGGAAAGACCTGCAAGCGCAGGTTCTCGATGATATGGATTTGGAGCGGGAGCGCGGCATCACCATCAAGAGCCACGCGATTCAGATGAAATATACCCCGCCTCAGGGCGAAGAATACGTCCTCAACCTCATCGACACTCCGGGACACGTCGATTTTTCATACGAGGTTTCGCGCTCGATTGCCGCTTGCGAAGGCGCATTGCTGATAGTCGATGCGGCGCAGGGCATTCAGGCTCAAACGATTTCCAACCTTTATATGGCGCTGGAAAACGACCTCGAAATAATCCCGGTTTTAAATAAGGTAGATTTGCCGCAGGCAATGCCCGAAGAAGTTGAAGACCAGATAGTTGAACTGCTCGGCTGCAAGCGCGAGGACATCATCCGCGCCAGCGGGAAAACCGGCGAAGGCGTCTATGAAATCCTCGACGCTATCGTGCAGCGGATTCCGCCCCCAAAAGGCGACCCCGAAGCCCCGCTGCAAGCCCTGATTTTCGATTCGGTTTTCAACCCGTTTCGCGGTATTATTGCCTATTTCAAGATAGTGAACGGCACAATCCGCAAGGGCGACAAGGTAAAATTCGTCGCTACCGGAAAAGAATACGATGCCGACGAAATCGGGGTACTGAAACTCGAAATGTCGCCCCGCGACGAACTTTGCTGCGGCGACGTGGGATACATAATTTCCGGCATCAAGGTATCGAAAGAAGTGCGCGTGGGCGATACGATAACCCACATTGCCCGCCCCTGTGGCAAGGCGATTGAGGGATTCGAGGAAGTCAAGCCGATGGTTTTTGCCGGCCTGTATCCGATTGACCCCGAAGATTTTGAGAACCTGCGTTCTTCACTCGAAAAATTGCAGTTGAACGATGCTTCGCTCACTTTCCAGCCCGAATCGTCGGTTGCGCTCGGATTCGGTTTTCGCTGCGGATTTCTCGGACTGCTGCACATGGAAATCGTTCAGGAACGGCTCGACCGCGAGTTCAATATGGACGTAATTACCACTGTTCCAAACGTTTCGTACAAGGTTTTCGACAAGCAGGGCGGCTGCAAAGATGTTCACAACCCGGCCGGACTGCCCGACCTCACGCTGATTGACCACATCGAGGAGCCGTTTATCCGCGCTTCGGTCATTACCAGCACGAATTATATTGGCCCCATAATGACGCTTTGCCTCGGCAAACGCGGGATTTTGGTACGTCAGGACTATATTTCGGGCGACCGCGTGGAAATTCTCTACGATTTGCCTCTGGGCGAGATAGTTATAGATTTTTACGACAAACTGAAAAGCATCTCGAAAGGCTATGCCTCGTTCGATTATCATTTTCACGACTACCGCCCGTCGAAACTCGTGAAACTCGATATTTTGCTCAACGGCGAGCCTGTGGATGCGCTTTCGACCCTCACTCACGCCGACAATGCCGTTACTTTCGGCCGCCGTATGTGCGAAAAATTGAAGGAACTGATTCCCCGCCAGCAGTTTGATGTGGCGATTCAGGCCGCTATCGGCGCCAAAATCATTGCCCGCGAAACAATCAAGGCCGTCCGCAAGGATGTAACCGCAAAATGCTACGGCGGCGACATTTCGCGTAAGCGCAAACTGCTCGAAAAGCAGAAAGAAGGCAAAAAACGGATGAAGCAGGTCGGCAATGTGGAAGTGCCTCAAAAAGCGTTTTTGGCTGTTTTGAAACTGGATTGAAAACAATATTATATCTACCTGAAACCCCGCCGGTTCCTCGGCGGGCTGCATTTATTTGCAGTTTTATCTCGTTATTTTAACAAAATTGATTATTTTTAACGAAAAATCATTAGGAAAACGTATTTTCTTTTATAATTTTGCACCGCAAAACGAGAAAAATATCAAACTAAAAAAACACAATAAAATTATGAGTCAAACAGTAGATATCCGCGAACTCAACGAGAAAATTGAGAGTAAGAGCGGTTTTGTGAACATGATTTTCATGGGAATGGACAAGACGATTGTCGGCCAGAAACATTTAGTAGAATCCTTGCTGATTGGCCTTCTTTCGGACGGCCATATCCTGCTCGAAGGCGTCCCCGGTCTGGCCAAAACGCTGGCTATTAAGACTTTGGCCTCGCTCATCGAAGCAAAGTACAGCCGCATCCAGTTTACTCCCGACCTTTTGCCTGCCGACGTTGTGGGAACAATGATTTACAGCCAGAAGAAAGAAGAATTTTTAGTAAAACACGGGCCTGTTTTCGCCAACTTTGTGCTGGCCGACGAAATCAACCGCGCCCCGGCCAAGGTTCAGAGCGCACTGCTCGAAGCGATGCAGGAACGTCAGGTAACAATCGGCGAAAAAACTTACCGCCTGCCGGAGCCTTTCCTCGTAATGGCCACCCAGAACCCGATTGAGCAGGAAGGAACCTATCCGCTGCCCGAAGCGCAGGTTGACCGCTTTATGCTGAAAGTGCTGATTAATTACCCCAAAAAAGAGGAGGAAAAACTGATTATCCGCCAGAATATAAGCGGCGAAAAGCCCGATTTGAAGCCGGTACTCAAACAGCAGGAAATACTCGAAGCCCGCAAAATAGTTGGCGAAGTGTATATCGACGAAAAAATAGAAAAATACATTGTCGATATCGTGTTTGCAACCCGCTTCCCCGACGAACACGGACTTTCGGGGCTGAAAGAGATGATTTCGTTCGGAGCCTCGCCCCGCGCCTCCATCAATCTGGCTTTGGCGGCAAGGGCTTACGCATTCATCAAACGCCGCGGATACGTTATTCCCGAAGACATCCGCGCCGTATGCTTCGACGTTATGCGCCACCGAATCGGCCTTACCTACGAAGCCGAAGCCCGCAACGTTACATCGGAAGACATTATCAGCGAGATACTTAACAAAGTTGAAGTACCCTAAAAACGTATGGAAACAAGCGAACTTTTAAAGAAAGTACGTCAAATTGAAATCAAGACGCGGGGATTGTCGAGCAACATCTTCGCCGGACAGTACCACTCGGCTTTCAAGGGGCGGGGAATGGCCTTTTCGGAGGTCAGGGAATATGAGTTCGGCGACGACATTCGCGACATCGACTGGAATGTAACTGCCCGATATTCAAAACCATACGTCAAGATTTTTGAAGAAGAACGCGAACTTACCGTAATGTTGCTAATCGACGTTTCGGGAAGCCGCGATTTCGGCACGCAGAACGTTCAGAAACGGGAAATGATTACCGAAATCGCCGCCACGCTCGCCTTTTCCGCCCTGCAAAACAATGATAAAATAGGCGTAGTTTTCTTTTCAAACGGGATAGAAAAATTTATCCCGCCCAAAAAAGGACGTAAACATATACTGTTCATTATCCGCGAGTTGCTCAATTTCGAGCCGCAGGAAAAGAATACCGACATCGAACAGGCGCTGCGCTATCTGACAGGCGCGATAAAGAAACGCTGTACGGCTTTCGTTTTCTCGGACTACATCGACCGCGGAAATTACGAACACGCGCTGACCATCGCCAACCGGAAGCACGACATTGTGGCCATTCAGGTTTACGACAACCGCGAAACCGAAATGCCGAAAGTGGGGCTGCTGAAAGTGAAAGATGCCGAAACCGGCGCGGAACGCTATATCGACACCTCGTCGGCAAAAGTCAGGAAATCGTATTACGACTGGTGGCAACAACGCCAGACGGCAATGTCGGACGCATTCCGCAGAAGCCGCGTCGATTCGGTTTCTATCCGCACCGACCAGGATTATGTGAAATCCTTGATGGAACTGTTTAACAAAAGGAGTTGATTATGATGAAAAAACGGATAAAAACTATGCTATTTGCCTGCCTCACAGCGGCTTTCGGCATATCCTCTTTCGCCCAGACGGTAACAATAAGCGCCGAAATGGATTCTGCAAGCATGATGATAGGCCAGCAAACGCTCCTTCATCTGACTGTCGCCGCCGACAAGGGACAGAGGCTGATTTTGCCCTTCATTACCGACACGCTGACGACCGGCGTCGAAGTGCTCGGCATTTCGCGCGTCGATACCGCCGACATCGGAAACGGAAGGGTAGCAATGAAATACGACTATCTGATAACTTCTTTTGACGAAGAACTTTACACCATTCCGCCTTTCCGCGTAATTTCGGAAAACGATACCGTTTATTCGCGGGAACTTGCGCTGAAAGTAACAACGCTGCCGGTGGATACGGTTTCAAAAAAGTTTTATGATATAAAAGACGTCGCAACCCCGCCTTTCGTGCTGTGGGACTATATTTCGCCATGGATTTTAGTGTTCGTCCTGCTTGGCGTCGCGCTGCTTGGAATCATTGTTTACATCCTGATTCGCCGAAGCCAGCACAAGTCGATTATCCCGTTCGCGAAGCCGGAGCCGGAACTGCCGCTGCATCAGCGGATTCTGAAAGAACTCGACGAAGTGAAGGCTCAAAAACTCTGGCAACAGGGCAAGGTAAAAGCCTATCATTCAGATATTACCGATATTTTAAGGCGGTATATTGTAGAACGCTTCGGAATAGAGGCTATGGAAATGACATCGGCCGAAATCCTCGACAAAATAAAGGGTTACAGCGAAGCCGACGCCGGATTCGACAATCTGAAACAGATACTTGTCTTGGCCGATTACGTCAAGTTTGCGAAGTTCAATCCTTTACCGGATGAAAACGAACTTTCGATGATGAATGCTTACCTGTTCGTCAATAACACGAAAAAGGAAGAATTGCCTGCCGTTATCGCAGAAGAAGAGGAAAAAACTGAAAATAGTAAATAAAAGACGATGATTTTTGCAAATCCACTATATTTGTTGCTGTTGCTGCTGCTGATTCCGATGATTGCGTGGTATATCTACAAACTCCGGAAATCGCAGGCGAGTTTGCGTATGTCCTCGCTCGAAGGCTTTGAAAAAGCGCCAAATACGCTGAAAGTTTATCTGCGCCACCTGCCTTTCGTGTTGAGGATAATTGCTTTGGCGCTGCTGATAATAGCAATGGCAAGGCCGCAAACAACCAACAGTTGGAACACATCCACCACCGAAGGAATAGACATTATGCTCGACCTCGACATTTCGTCGTCGATGCTGGCTATGGACTTGAAACCCAATCGTTTGGATGCGGCAAAAGACGTTGCGGCCTCGTTCATCAACGGACGGCAAACCGACAATATCGGGTTGGTCGTTTTCGCTGGCGAAAGTTTTACGCAATGTCCGCTAACCACCGACCACGCCGTGCTGCTCAATCTGCTCCAACAGGTTCAGTGCGGGATGATTGAAGACGGGACAGCCATCGGACACGGTTTGGCGACAGCCGTTGTCCGCTTGAAAGACAGCAAGGCAAAGTCGAAAGTGATAATCCTGCTGACCGACGGAACCAAC
The DNA here is from genome assembly GCA_031272085.1 of Dysgonamonadaceae bacterium. GTDB lineage: Bacteria > Bacteroidota > Bacteroidia > Bacteroidales > Azobacteroidaceae > Azobacteroides. The sequence continues at coordinate 7,497 of JAISUN010000029.1, forward strand.
AACCGCGGCGAAATTGCACCCCTGACTGCCGCCGAAATCGCCAAAACCTACGGAATCCGCGTTTACACGATAGCCGTAGGCACGATGGGCGAAGCGCCTTACCCGATGCAGGCCCCCGGCGGAAGCGTGCAGGTAGTGATGCAAAAGGTTGAAATCGACGAGGCTACGCTCACAAAGATAGCCCAGACAACCGGCGGCCTCTACTACCGCGCAACCAACACCGCCGCGCTGAAAGAGATTTATAAGGAAATAGACCAGATGGAAAAAACCAAGATGAGCGTGCAGGAATACAGCAAACGCGACGAAAAATACGCCGTTTTTGCAATGTTCGCTTTTTTGGCTTTCATTCTGGAACTTCTATTGAGATATACGGTTTTGAAAAATATTCCATAAAACGCTGATTATGTTTAGATTTGAACATCCGATATATTTGTACGCGCTTGTGCTGCTGCCGATTTTTTTGGCCATTTTCCTGTTTTCGATGTATCAGAAAAAACGGAATTTGAAGAAAATCGGCGAAATGCGGCTGCTGCGCGATATGATGCCCGATATAGCGCTGAAACGGCAGTATTTCAAATTCTGGCTGCTGCTGGGCGCAATGGCGCTTTTCATCGTAATTATCGCCGGGCCGCAATTCGGCTCGAAATTAGAAACAGTAAAAAAACAGGGTATCGAAGTGATGATTTGCCTCGACGTGTCGAACTCTATGCTGTCGAACGACATCACGCCCAGCCGCCTCGGAAAGTCGAAACAGATGCTCGAAAGGCTGATTAACACGCTGAACAACGACAAAATAGGCCTGATAGTTTTTGCCGGCGACGCTTTCATCCAGTTGCCGATAACATCGGACTACGTTTCGGCCAAGATGTTTCTTTCCTCGATAAGTCCGGCTATGGTGCCGGTTCAGGGAACGGCCATAGGCGCGGCTGTAAACCTTGCTGTACGCTCGTTTTCGCCCGATTCAAAGGCTGAAAAGGCAATAATCCTGATTACCGACGGCGAAAATCACGAAGACGACGCGATAGGCGCAGTGAAAGCCGCTGTGGATAAAGGAATTAAGGTAAGCGTACTGGGCGTCGGCTCCGTTCAGGGAGGTCCTATCCCGATTCCGGGCAGCAACGGCTTCCAGAAAGACGCCGAAGGCAACACCATAATTACCAAACTCAACGAGCAGATGTGCCAGGATATTGCGCTGAACGGCAAGGGAATGTACGCCCGAACCGACAACTCCAACAGCGCCCTCCGCGCTCTGGAAAAGGAACTCAACAAACTGAACAAGTCGGACGTCGAAAGCAAAATTTTCACTTCCTACGACGAGAAATATCAGATTTTCGGCTGGTTCCTGCTCGTAGCACTGATTGTGGAATTTTTCATTTTAGACCGCAGAAACAGAGTTTTGAGTAAAATAAAACTTTTTTAGTATGAAACGAAAATTTTTATTAACTTTGTCAGTGATTTTTGCCGTTTGCGGGTCGGCTTTTTCGCAACAGGCTAACATAAAAGGCGTTGGCGAAGCCCGGAAACAGGTTCGAGAAGCCAATAAGGAATACCGCAAGGAAAAATATACCGAAGCGGAAATCGGCTATCGGAAGGCTTTGGAAAAAAATGCCCGCTCGAAAGATGCAGCCTACAATCTGGGAAACACGCTTTACAAACAGCAAAAGTTTCAGGAAGCGGCCGAACAGTATCAGGCGGCGCTCGCGCAAAACGGCAACCGTCAGCAAATTGCGTCCGCCCTGCACAATATAGGCGACGTGTTTATGAACGGTCAGGATTACGCCAAAAGCGTCGATGCTTACAAGGCTTCGCTGAGGCTGAATCCGCGCGACGACGAAACGCGCTACAATCTGGCTCTGGCACAGAAACTGCTGCAACAGCAACAACAAAATCAGCAGAATCAAGACCAGAATCAGGATAAAAAAGACGATAAAAAGCAAGACCAGAAAAAGGACGAGCAAAAACAGGACGAGCAGAAACAGGACGAGCAGAAACAAGACCAAAAGCAAGACCAGCAACAGCAGCAACAACAACAGGAGCAGCAGCAAAACGCCGAGCAGATTCTGGAAGCGATGAAGCAAAACGAACGCGAAACGCAGGAAAAGGTCAAGGAACAGCAAGCCCTGAAAATGAAACAGAAAAAAACAGAGAAAAACTGGTAAGGAAAAACGAAGATAAATTGCAATGAGAAAACGATTAGTTTTATTTGTACTGTATTGTTTATCGGCAAGTTACGCTTTCACGCAAAGCGTTTCTTTCGAGATGACAGCGCCGCGGACGGTTGTTGTAAATCAGCAATTCAGGCTCAATCTGACGCTCGAAACTTCGGGCAGCAACGGCCGTAATGTTCAACTGCCGCAAATAACTGATATTGAGCAACTTTACGGGCCTGTTCTTTCGAGTTACTACGAATCGACCCAGATTATAAACGGAAAATCGACCAATTCGCGCACCGAGGTTTATACCTTTACCCTGCTGCCGAAAAAGGAAGGCAAATTCACGATTCCGAAAGCAACGGTTCAGGTTGGCAACAGCGAATACAAGTCTAATGAGTTGAGCATCACTGTCTTGCCGCCCGACAAGGCCGACCAGGCCGCTTCCGCAAATCAAGACCAAGGACAGCAGGCCGCCCAGTCGTCGGGACAAACCTCGTCGAGCGGACTTCGCGACGATAATGTTTTCATCCGCACCATAGTCGGCAAAACCAGCGTTTATGAAAACGAGGCGATTCCGGTTTCATTCAAACTCTATTTCAATTTGGGAATCAGCAGTCTGTCGAATGCTAAATTTCCTGACTATGAGGGATTTACGGCATCGGAACTCGAAACCAGCGACCAGGCGGATATGGAAAATTACAACGGACGAAACTATAAAACTGTAACAATCAAGCGGATGATTCTGTATCCCCAGCGTTCAGGCTCGCTTACAATAACTTCCGGGAAATTGGACGCAGTCATTCAGGTGCCGACCCCGCAACGCAGCCGCAGTTTCTTCGATTTCGACATTATGGGATATTCCGAAGTCAAGAAAACCCTTGTCTCACCGCAGGTTACGATAAACGTCAAGCCTTTGCCTCCGGGAAAACCGGCTTCGTTTGTCAATTCCTCGGTCGGCGATTTCAAATTGACTTCGACAATCAGCAAAACCAATATGAAATCCGACGAGGCGGTAACGATAAAAGTTGCCGTTTCGGGCGCAGGAAACCTGAAATTGATAAAAGTTCCCGAAATCGTCTTCCCAAACGACTTTGAAGTTCTCGACCCCACCGTAAATACAAATATTGCGGCCTCCGGAGCCAGCGGCTCTAAAACCGTTGAATATAACGCAATTCCGCGCTATCCGGGCGATTACACAATTCCTGCCGCCGAATTTTCGTATTTCAATCCTTCTACCGGAAAATATTACACCCTGAAAACCGAAGAATATAAACTCCACGTCGAGCAGGGAAGCGGCTCCGGCACAAGTACGGCGGCCATCACAAGCGGAACAAACAAAGAAGAAATCCGGTTTTTGGGCAAGGATATCCGCTACATCAAAACCGAGGGATACAACTTCAAAAACGGGAAAATTTTCTTCGGAACGCTCTCATACTGGCTGTTTTACATAATTCCGGCCCTGCTGTTCGCCGTTCTTTTCATCATTTACCGCAAGCAGGCCGCCGAAAACGCAAATATTGCCCTTGTCCGCACCAAAAAAGCGAATAAAGTGGCCTCAAAACGCCTTAAAACAGCGGATAAACTCCTGAAAGACAACAAAAAAGACGCTTTCTACGAAGAAATTTTGAGGGCTGTCTGGGGTTATTTGAGCGACAAACTGAATATTCCAGTTGCCGAACTGACCAAGGACAATGTTGAGGCAAACCTCGTTCAATACGGCGTTGAAGATGAATTGGTCGGCGACTTCCGCGACATTCTCGATACGGCGGAATTTGCACGTTTCGCTCCGGCTGAAAGCGGCGGCGGAATGAGCGAACTTTACGACCGCACCGTTCAGGCTATCGACCGGATGGAAAGTAAAATCAAAAAACAGGGAGGAAAAGAATAATGAAACGAATCATAATCATTTTAGCAGCAATATTCTACGCTTCGTTTGGACTTTACGCCCAGGATGCGCTCGAACAGGCAAACGAAAATTACAAAACGGGAAAATTCAACGAGGCAATCGCCCTCTACGAGCAGGTTCTGAAAGAACGCGGCCCCTCGGCTGTGGTCTATTTCAATCTGGGAAACAGTTATTTCCGCGTGAACCGGCTTGCGCCCTGCATCCTGAATTACGAGCGTTCGCTGCTCCTCGACCCGGGCGACCGCGACGTGCGTTTCAGCCTCGAAGTTGCCCGCCTCAAAACGGTCGATAAGATTGAACCCGTAGGCGATTTCTTCCTTTCCGAAGGATTTCGTGCCGTTCAAAACCTGTTGAGCGCCGACGAATGGAGTTATCTCGGAATTGCCTGTTTCCTGCTGTTCATCGCAAGTCTGTTTGTCTATTTTTTCTCGCGGAAAATCGGGCTGAAAAAAACAGGCTTTTATGTCGGCCTCGTTTTCCTCGTCCTGACCGTGCTTGCCAACATTTTTGCGTGGAACGAGAAAAAACAGTTGCAAAACCGAAATACGGCCATCATTTTTTCGCCTACAACAACGATTAAAAACTCGCCCGACGCCAGCGGCAGCGACCAGTTTATCCTGCACGAGGGGACAAAAGTCGAAACCAAGCGCAAAGTCGGCGACTGGACGGAAATCGAAACCGCAGACGGCAACGTGGGCTGGATTCAGAGCAAGGAAATAGAAGTAATCTGACAGTATGTATCTGATTAAGAATGCGTTAGTTATAAACGAAGGCAAACGCTTCAAAGCCGACGTGCTGACAGACGGCGAACGAATTGCCGGAATATGGCGCGAAGGAGCGAAGGAGCGAAAGCGCGAAAGCGAAGCGACTGTCATTGACGCCGAAGGCATGTTGCTTTTGCCCGGAATCATCGACGACCAGGTGCATTTCCGCGAACCGGGGCTTACCCATAAGGCTGATATTCACAGCGAATCGCGGGCGGGATTGGCCGGCGGGGTAACCTCGTTTATTGATATGCCTAATACTGTTCCGCAAACGGTTACAGTTGAGGCGCTTAACGCAAAATTTGACCTTGCCTCGCAAAAATCTATGGCAAATTATTCGTTTATGCTTGGCGCAACCAACGACAATCTTGCCGAACTGAAAAAGCCGGGAGCAGAACGCGCGGCGGCAATCAAGGTTTTTATGGGCGCTTCGACGGGTAATATGCTGGTTGACAATGAATTATCTCTTGAACGAATATTCGCCGAAGTCAGTAAAATCGTTGTAACGCACTGCGAAAGCGAATCGGTAATTGCGGCCAATAAAGCGCGTTTGCAGGCTCAATACGGCGATATTTCCGACATAAAATTTCATCCGCTGATTCGCGATGCAGAGGCTTGTTATGCGTCTTCTGCCGAAGCCGTCAGGCTGGCCGAAAAGCACAATTCCCGCCTCCATTTGTTTCATCTTTCGACACGAAAAGAACTTTCGCTGCTCGACGATAAGCCATTAGAACAGAAGCGGATAACAGCCGAAGTTTGCGTTCATCACCTCTGGTTTTCCGACAAGGATTACGAGCGCCTCGGCAGCCTGATAAAATGGAATCCGGCTGTGAAATCCCGCGCCGACCGCGAAGCCCTGCGCGTCGCTCTTCTCGAAGGCAAAATCGACGTAGTCGCTACCGACCACGCTCCGCATACGCTTGAAGATAAAGGATTTACAGGCAGCCCTAACGACGGGCGCACGCTGAATGCGGCATCCGGCGGGCCGATGATTCAACATTCTCTTGTTGCAATGTTGGAACTTTGTCGGCAAGGCATTTTCACAGAGGAACTTACGGTAGAAAAAATGGCTCACAATCCGGCTCGCCTGTTTGGCTTCAAAGACCGCGGTTTTATCCGCGAAGGCTATTATGCCGACCTTGTTTTGGTCAATCCCAATTCCCCATGGACAGTGAGCCGCGATAATATTTTGTATAAATGCGGATGGTCGCCCCTCGAAGGCGCAGTTTTCTCTCATCAAGTCGATAAAACATTTGTCAACGGACGCTTGGTTTACGACAACGGCCTGTTTGACGAGGATTTCCGCGGAAAAGAACTTGAATTATGCTGATAATCGACAATACTCTGGTTAGCGAAAGTTTGTTGGACGAATGTTTTTGCTGCGATTTGCCGCTCTGCAAGGGAATTTGCTGCGTGGAAGGCGAATCGGGCGCTCCGGTCGAAGAATCGGAAATTCCACGCCTTGAAGAGGTTTTGCCCATAATCCGGGATTCGCTTTCGCCGGAAGCGCAGAAAGTAATTGACAGTCAGGGAGTTGTATATATCGACTCCGACGGCGATTACGTAACTTCGATAGTTGACGGCAAAGATTGCGTTTTCACCTGTTACGACGAGGAAGGCATTTGCCGATGCGCGATAGAAAAGGCTTTTCGCGAGGGCAAAACCGATTTTTTCAAGCCCGTATCCTGTCATCTGTATCCTGTTCGTGTGGATAAAATGACTGAATATGAGGCTGTTAATTATCACCGCTGGCCTGTTTGCGACGAAGCCCGGAAATGCGGTAAACGCCTGAACCTGAAAGTCTGGCAGTTCCTGCGCGAGCCTCTGATTCGCAAATTCGGCGAGGAATGGTACTCACAGTTGCAATATTTTGCAGAAAAAAGACAGTAAAATTATGAAAATTTCAGAAATCATCGAACAAATTGAGGCCTTGGCACCCCTGCCTCTGCAAGAAAGTTTCGACAATTCGGGGCTGCAAACCGGCGATATTTCGCAGGAAGTGAAAGGAATCCTGCTCTGTATCGACGTTACGGAAGCCGTTATGGACGAGGCGGTTACGCTCGGCTGCAATTTAGTAATTTCCCATCATCCGCTACTGTTCAAGCCCTTGCGGACGCTTACCGGCCGCAATTACATCGAGCGCAGCCTGATAAAAGCCTGCAAAAACGATATTGCGGTTTATTCGTCCCACACCAGCCTCGACAATGCCGAAAACGGCGTCAATTACCATCTTGCCGAAAAAATAGGGCTTAAAAAAATCCGTATTCTTTCGCCCAAAAAAGACAGTCTGCTGAAACTTGTAACTTTCGTGCCGACCGCTTTTGCCGAGCCACTCCGAAGCGCTCTGTTCAAGGCGGGCGCAGGCGTAATCGGGAATTACGATTCTTGCAGTTTCAATGTCGAGGGCTGCGGCACTTTCCGCGCGGGCGAAAGCGCAAATCCCTTTGTCGGAGCGGTCGGCGAAAGCCATTCCGAACCCGAAATAAGGCTCGAAACCGTTTTGCCCGCTTACCGCAAATCGGCTGTGCTGCGGGCTTTGATGACGTCCCATCCTTACGAAGAACCCGCGTTCGACTTTTACCGTTTGGACAACGACTGGATTCAGGCCGGTTCGGGCGCAATCGGCGAATTGCCGGAGCCTATCGGCGAAGCAGATTTTCTGCAATCGCTGAAAACCGTCTTCAACCTGCAATGTCTGAAACATTCGCCGCTTACCGGCCGGAAAATCAGCCGCGTAGCGCTTTGCGGCGGCAGCGGAGCCTTCCTGATTCCGGAAGCCGTTGCAGCCGGAGCCGACATTTTCATTACCGGCGAAGCCCGTTACAACGACTATTACGACGTCGAAAACCGCCTCCTGTTAGCCGTAATCGGACATCACGAATCGGAAATCTCAACAAAAGAACTTATTTACAAGGCTTTATCATCAAAAGCCGCCGATTTTCCGATTCATCTGTCCAAAACAGACCTTAATCCGGTCGGATATTTATGAAAAATACCGACAAAATCCATTTTTATACCATTATATCAAAAAAAATTAGTAACTTTGCCCTCCATTTTTCAAAGTGGATTTAAATCTGTAAAATAAACGATATGGCAAAAAAAGTTTCAGAAAAAACAGAAAAAAAATCGGCCGAAAGCACTGCTAAAAAGGAAAAGGCTGTTGCAAGCAAAGCGGACGCTAATAAGCCGGTCAGCACGGACGAAGTGCCTGATGTTTCAATAGAAACAGAAGAACGCACCGCTACCGACGAACTGACTGTGGAACAGCGGCTTACAAACCTCTACAAATTGCAAACAATCTTGTCTGAAATAGACAAGATAAAAATTCTCCGCGGCGACCTGCCACTGGAGGTGCAAGACCTCGAAGACGAGGTTGCAGGCTTGCAAACGCGCATCCAGAACTATCAATTAGACAGCAAAGAACTGGACACCGCTATCGGCCAGCAAAGAATAAAAATTACCGATTCTACGGCTTTGGTCAACAAATACAAGGAACAACTCGACAACGTGCGCAACAACCGCGAATTCGACAGCCTGTCGAAAGAGATTGAGTTCCAGACGCTTGAAGTTGAACTCGCCGAAAAACGAATCCGCGAATTTACCGCCGATTCCAAGGCCGTCGCCGACGAAATTGCCAAAAGCAAAACCTTGCTCGAAGAGCGTCAGAGCGACCTGAAATCGAAGAAAAAAGAACTGAACGAGGTTATTTCTGAAACCAAAATTCAGGAAGAACAACTCCGCGAGAAAGCCAAAAATTTGGAAACTACCATAGAACCGCGTCTGCTGGCGGCTTTCAAGCGCATCCGTAAAAACGCCCGCAACGGTTTAGCAGTAGTTTACATCCAGCGCGACGCCTGCGGAGGCTGCTTCAATAAAATACCGCCCCAGAGGCAGTTAGACATCAAACTGCGCAAGAAAACCATCGTTTGCGAACATTGCGGCCGCATCCTGATTGACCCGCAGTTGGCCGGAGTGGAATAAACCGTTCCGCCGCAAAATCAGAGAGAAATGCACCCTTTGGCCTTGTTCAAATACTGCCCCAAATGCGGCTCGCCGCGTTTCGTCGAGAATAATTTCAAGTCGAAACGATGCGAGGATTGCGGATTTGTCTATTATTTCAATTCTATGTCGGCAGTGGCAGTTTTTATTACCGACGAGGCCGACCGCCTCTTGGTAGCCGTCCGCGACCGAGAACCGGCCAAAGGGACTTTCGACCTTCCGGGCGGATTTGTCGATATGTTTGAAACCGGCGAACAGGCCGCAATCCGCGAAGTGCTGGAAGAAACCGGCATCAAAGTCGCCAAGCCGCAGTACCTCTTTTCGCTGCCCAACATTTACCCATATTCGGGTTTTGATGTGCATACTCTCGATATGTTCTATCAATGCAGGGTTGCAAGCAATGTCAAATTGAAAGCCGACGACGACGTGGCCGCCCTTCAATTTACGGCAAGGGCGGAAATCAAGCCCGAAAACTTCGGCCTTACATCAGTAAGAAACGCTATAAAAATCTGGTTGTCAAATAATTACTAAAATGAGAAAGAACAAATTTTATCTGTTATTATTACTTGCCTTTACGTTTTGTAAAGTTGAATTTGCGCACGCTCAATGCGCCCTGAATATTGTTGACCTGTATAACGAACCTTACAGGGAAAGACAAAAAACTATCGCCGAAGAAGCCGGCCGCGGAAATTATTCGTTTGATTCAAGAACGAGCGGGATTGTGTTTCAGGCAGTTGCAACACCGTCTAAAACCCTGAAAAACGAAAAAATCGGCTTGGATTTAATCGACGGACAATTTGTCGTAAGCGTCGGAAACAAAAAGATTTATCCCGACCTTCCGCTCTGGCAACTCGTTCCGATAGCCAATTTTGCCAACAGCCCCTATCAGGTCGTTTTTACCGCTTTCGGCGACACGATTAACGGACGGGAAGCCCAATGCCGCTTCCACCGCGCTTTTCTCAACACTCTGCTGGGACTGCGCCTCTTTCAGGCCGATATGATTAATTACCCCGATATTATCTGGGATTTGCCTATCGATTTGAACCGCAATTACTTTAAAGCAAAATCCGAAAGCAGTTATTCGCCCCGCCCTAACGAAGCGATTGACAAGAAGATAGCAACTTTGCTGACCGACGGCGACAACAAATTTTCGTCCTACGTACTGACCGACAGGAACGTTGAAATCAGTTTCGACCTTGCCGGCAACGACCTGAAATTCAGCGGGCGGCCGTTTTATCTGTTTGTCCGCAGGGAAGCAAACTCAAAAAATATTGACAAAATCCGCAGCGAACTCGACGCCTGCTTCAACGAGATTGACGCCAGCGCAAGGGCTTTACTCAAAGATAAATACACTGCCGACCTCAATCCCCGTACAAATCTGAAAGGCCTGCTCAAAACTGTTGACGACAACAAAGACCTCGAAAAATTCAACGCCTACGCATCGCACGATTTCCGCAAGGCAGTCGGCAAACTCGAAGCGATGAACAGCCTGACCGACGAAGCAATGGGAATGCGCCTCGTGCTGCTCAATGATTTTTCTGACGCTTTCGACCAGAATTGGGATTTGCTGAAACAGTATAATCCATTGGTTTACACCGCAGTAGAGAACGCCTCGCAATGGTCGGCGCTATTCCGCTACGTTTACAAAACAAATCCTACGAACTGGGCTGATTTTCAGCAGAAAATCCGCGCCATCAAAACGATTCCCGACGCTCCGGAAGTGAAAACTCCTACAAGTTTTGAAATCAACTATTTCCGTATGTTCGGCGATGAATTGAAACAATAACAAACTAAAAAAATCTAATATTTACCGGAAAATGAAAAAGAATTTTTATATATCACTGATAATTATGGCATTAGGAACATCTTGCCAACAAAAGGAAACATTAGTCTATCCCGCGGCTGAACGGGAAAACGTTACAGACAAGTATTTCGATACCGAAGTCGCCGACCCCTACCGCTGGCTCGAAAACGACACTGCCGCCGCAACAGCAGCCTGGGTCGAGGCCGAAAACCGCGTTACGGAGGCTTACCTGTCCAAAATTCCGTATCGAAACAAACTTCGGGAACGGCTTACGGAACTCAACGATTATGAGAAAATTGGAACTCCTTTCGTTAAAAACGGCAAATATTATTTTTTCAAAAACGACGGACTGCAAAACCAGTCAGTCTTGTATGTTGCTGATAATGCGGACGATGTAACCGCCGGACGCGCTTTGCCCCTGCTCGACCCGAACAAATTTTCGGATGACGGAACTGTGGCTCTGGGTACAATTTCGTTTTCAAACGACGGAAAATATCTTGCTTATTCCGTTTCGCAATCGGGCAGCGACTGGAAGGAAATTTACGTTATGGACTTAAATACCAAGCAATTAACTTCCGATAAAATTCAATGGGCAAAATCCACCGATATTTCGTGGCTCAAAGACGGATTTTTCTATTCCGCTTTCGATGCGCCGAGCGAAAAAGGCAAGGAATATTCCAACGTGAACGAAAATCACAAAATTTATTATCATAAAGTCGGAACTCCGCAGGCGGACGACAAACTTTACTACGCCAATCCGAAATTCCCTAAACGCTTCTACTCCGCCGCTGTGCCGGAAGAAGAAAACGCAGTTTTTATTTACGAAGCCGGGGCTAACAACGGTAACCGGCTGTTTATCGACGCGAATCTGTTTTTCGACAGCAAAAAAATGCCGATTCAGGAAATCGCCTCCGACGACCAGTTTGAATATGCTGTGGTTGAGGTAGTTGGCAGATTTTTTTATGTTTTGACAAATTATAATGCGCCGAAATATCGTTTGATGGTCGGCGATATTCGTATGCCGGAAATCAAGAATTGGAGCGATGTTTTGCCCGAAACGGAAAACGTGCTGACTTCGGTTGATTTCACAAACGGAAAAATCATTGCCGTTTACGACAAAGACGCTACTCATCGGGCTTACGTCTATTCCACGGAAGGAAAATTGGAAAACGAAATCGCGCTACCTACTTACGGTTCTGTCGGCTTCTCGACAAACAAAAATGAGAAGGATATTTTTTACGCTTTTACCTCTTTCACATTTCCGAATACAATTTACAAATACGATATAAGCGCCAATAAATCAGATGTTTATATTGAACCGAAAGTAAAATTCAATCCCGAAGATTACCAAACAGAACAGCATTTTTACGCATCGAAGGACGGGACGCGAATTCCGCTCTATTTGGTTTATAAAAAAGGCCTCGCCAAAAATGGGAAAAACCCGGCTCTGCTGTACGGTTACGGCGGGTTCAACATTACCTACCGCCCCTCGTTTTCCACGTCCAGAATACCTTTCCTCGACTGCGGCGGCGTTTATGCGATAGCCAACATCCGCGGAGGCGGCGAGTATGGCGAAGAATGGCATATCGCCGGAACTAAAATGCAGAAACAGAACGTTTTCGACGATTTTATCGCTGCAGGCGAATACTTGATTAGCGAAAAATACACTTCAAAGGAAAAACTTGCCTGCATCGGCGGATCAAACGGCGGGCTGCTCGTAGGCGCAGTAGTCAATCAACGTCCTGATTTATGGCGTGTTGCGATACCCGAAGTCGGCGTAATGGATATGCTTCGCTATCATCTTTTCACAATCGGGTGGAACTGGGCTTCCGACTATGGACGCAGCGACGATTCTCGCGAGATGTTCGAGTATCTGAAAGCCTATTCCCCGCTCCACAACATCAAAAACGACGGGACGCCCTACCCTGCAATCCTGATTACGACCGCCGACCACGACGACCGCGTTGTGCCGGCTCACTCATTCAAATATGCGGCGCAGTTGCAGGCCTCGGATACCGGCAGCGCTCCCAAACTTATCCGTATTGAATCAAAGGCCGGCCACGGCGGCGGAAAACCGCTAACCAAGCAGATTGACGAACTTACAGATATTTATTCGTTTATTTTTTATAATTTGGGGATGAGGTTCTGAAATACTAAACCTGTCAGGTCTTAAAGACCTAACAGGTTTAAAACTCCATTTTTACCGTGCAAAATCCTCCGGGAAAGCAACTTCGTTGATTATACGGCCGTCGCGCAGGCGAATCCATGTTTTGAGGCCTTCTTCGCCTTTGGTCAGTTCTATTACGCGGCAACCGTTGGGTTTCAGGTGGTTATATACCGTATTTGCGCCTGAATAACGGCCGTAACCGAGCAACATTCCCTGAAAAACAGTTACGTAATCGTTGTCATGGTCGTGGCCTACAAAGGTTGCAATCACATCGCCCATTTCCTTCATCGAGGTAAACAGGCCGGAGTTAAGCGCCGGACAGGTAACGTATTCGGTACGCGACCCAATCAGCGGTTTGCGCTCGTCGGAAGCGGCCTGCGCATATTCGGGAAACGGGATATGGAAAAAAGCCAGCGCAGGCAGCGGAACTCCGCCGTTATCGGCCTTAAATTGCTCGCTCTGACGGCGATACCACTCAATCTGGTCGAAACGGATAATGTCGTAACCTTTCACCCCCTTTATCGCCGAATAAGCGTTGGAATCGAAGCAAAAAAACGCCATTTCGGGCTTCCCGTCTTTATTTTTCAGCGTTAAGACCTGATTTGTAACGCCGTGAATACCCTCGACCGTCGTGTTCAGGCTCAACGGATAGGAGCGGATAATTTCGAGCAACTCCTTGCGGCTCAATCCGTTTTCGTCGTCGTGATTTCCGAAAAGCGCAACAAAAGGTTTTCCCGCCTTGGAAACGTGTTCCATAACGGTTTGCATACTTTCGCGAGCCGGTTTTCCGTAGATAATATCGCCTGTAATAACAATGAAATCAGGCTTTTCGGCTGCGAGAACAGCGTCGATATTATCGAGCGCAATTTGGGCTTCCGGTTTGCCGTAAATGTAGTGTACGTCGGTCAGTTGCAGGATTTTAAACTTCCCGTCGGGATTGAATTTCAGTTCAGTTTTTTGTGCGTGAATGTTGAAAAGGCTGCCGGAAATGAGCAGCAGGCTGATTAAAAAAGTTCTCATAAAATGTCTAATTTAATAAATATTGGATTGCAAATATAATAAATTTTCGGCATAAAATTATCAAAAATGCCCTATTTTTATTTTTTTATCGTATCTTTGGGCAAATCAAAGGTTAAGATATTTATGAACCTGAAATTAGTTTTGTTCATTCTTGCCGCTCTGTTGGCTGCTGACATTGCAATTTATCCCCAGGACAGGGACAAACCCCGCGAGGGCGAAGGCGTCTATGCTTTCCTTCGGCGTAACAACCGGAACGAAAAGCATTTTGACGAGTTCATCCGTCTGAACAAGAATAAATTAGGACGCGGAAACTCGCTGCTGCAAGGATTTTATTACACTTTGCCGCCTTTGGAAACCGACAGCAGCGCGGTAAAGTCTTCCGAAAAACCGGAAAAAAATTCCGGGCAAAAATCAGAAAAACGCACTTCCCGCGAGCCGCTTTTCGGCCCGAAATACGAAGAATATGAGATAGTTGACGACGCTCTGAAAGGCGCCTGCTTTTTCCTTGTCAGCGGACACGGCGGCCCCGACAGCGGCGCGATAGCCCTCGTTGACGGACACAGCCTCCACGAAGACGAATACGCTTACGACATCGTCCTCCGGCTTGCGCGAAACCTGCTTCAACACGGGGCTACGGTGCATATCTTAATTCAAGATAAAAAAGACGGCATCCGCGACGGCCTTTATTTGGACAACAGCAAACGCGAAACCTGCATGGGCAAAGAAATTCCGCTAAACCAGAAAAAACGCCTCGAACAGCGTGCCGACAAAATCAACAGTTTGAGCAGCAAAGCCAAAGAAAAATACAAACGCGCGATTTTCATCCACCTCGACAGCCGCAGCAAAAAACAGCAGTTAGACGTTTTTTTCTACCATCAGAGCAAGGACAGCAACCTTATTGAAAGCAAAAATTTGGCCGAAACGATGAGGAAAACTTTCGCCTCGCACTATGATAAACACCAGCCCGGACGCGGATTTTCGGGAACCGTCAGCAGCCGCTCGCTGCTTGTGCTGAAAAATACGAAGCCCGTTTCGATTTTCGTGGAACTGGCTAATATGCAAAACAAGGCCGACCAGCGGCGATACATACTCGAAAACAACCGCCAAGCCCTTGCTAACTGGCTGACTACCGGATTTATAAAGGATTTCAACAGTTCAAAATAGGCTTTACGCCGAACATCCGCAGAGCATTTTCCGTTGTTTTTTCGGCAATTTCTTCTGCCGAAATGCCGTAAACTTCGGCCAATTTAGCGACTACAAGCGGAAGATATGCCGGTTCGTTGCGCTCGCCGCGATGCGGTACAGGCGGCAAATACGGCGCGTCCGTTTCAAGCAAAATACGCTTAATCGGAGCAATATTCAGGTATTCGCGGAAACGGGAATTTTTGTAAGTTACCGTTCCGTTTATTCCAAGCAAAAAATTCTCAAATTCGAGCGCCTCTTCCAATTCGCCGCGGCTGCCGCCGAAACTGTGAAACACGCCTCGCAAGCGGTCTGCGCCAATATTCCTGATGCTTGCAAAAACTTCCGGAAAAGCCTCGCGAGTGTGGATGGAAACAGGAAAATTGCGTTCAATGCTCCATTGCAACTGCGTTTCAAAGGCCTCAATCTGTTCTGTCCGGAAAGTTTTATCCCAATAAAGGTCGATTCCGATTTCCCCAATGGCAATGTATTTTCGCGAATCGAGCCGGCGTCGCACGATTTCAAGTTCGGCGCGGAAATTCTCATTAACACTCGTAGGATGAAGCCCCGCCATCGGGAAGCAACAATCGGGATAAGCATCTGACAACGAGTGCATTGCCTCGAAAGAAGAAGCGTCGATATTGGGCAGGAAAAACATTTTTACTCCCGCAGCCTGTGCGCCGGCAATCACTTCCGCACGGTCGCCGTCAAATTCTTCGGAATAGATATGTGTATGAGTATCAACCAAATACATTCAGTTGTTCCCCTTTCCCGTATAAAAATTTAATCTTGTAATCCTTGTATTTTTCAGCCTGAATGAGCGGCAAAGCGTCGGCAAATTTCTCTTCCAACCTGTCCCAAACTTCCAAAATCCGGGAATCGGCTTTTTCCTGCGATTCAACAAGGTTCGCTTGCAGCCGCGCAACATTTTTACGGTAAATATCGAGGCTGAATCCCGATTCGTTAAACAGTTCGTAATGAACTTTAACTTTGGCGATTGCGGGATTGTAAATCGGAAAACCGCCGCGGCTGATGCGTTCGGTTTCGCCGTTAATCACGCTTTCGCCCCAGCGGGCAACTGATTCGCGGGTAAGGATTTCCGGCATTTTAGGCTCTTTCGCATCGGTAAAACCATAAGACAGAAGGCTTTCCGGTTTTATTTCCTTTCGCTGAACGCTCATCAGCAAAACCTGCAAAAAATGGGAAATGTACATTTTGGCGTTGTTGAAAGCCGTTTTGTAGGCCTCATAAGCCTTTTTCTCGTCGTCCTTTGCTTGAAGCAAAAATTGGCGGGCTGCCGTAAAGGAATCGAGAAAATTTTTGAGCATTTGCAACTCGTGGTCATTCAGGAGTTTATCATCGTCGAGGCAAATTTCTTCCTGCGCGATAATGTTTTCCATAATTTCGAGCCGTTCTTCGTCCGTTTCGGGTAATTTTTTTTCCGCCATAATCCAATCGTTTTTTATATTTCTCTGACAGTTAGTTCATTAGCGAGTTCAAACAAAACGGTTTTTTTATTGTAATCTACTTCAACTTTCTTCAATGCTGCGTCCGCTTTTCGATAATAATGCTCGATGGCCTCGTTAGCCTTTTCTTTCAAGCCCAGACTGTCGTAAATATGCCTTACGGCCGCGATTTTTTCACCATCGCGGCCATTTGTATTCAGCCATTTCATCAACTCCGTTTTTTCCTCGTCTTCGGCTGAATTTAAGGCATTTATGAGCAGCCATGTTTTTTTATTGCACAAAATATCGCCTCCTGTCTTTTTGCCGAAAGTTTCGGGATTTCCGTAAACGTCGAGCAGGTCGTCGCGAATCTGGAAAGCGATTCCCAGATTCAGCCCGAAATCGTAAAGTTTGTCCGCGTCGCCGGCCGGGGCTTCGCCGATTATTGCGCCGGTTTTCAGGCAGGCGCCGAGCATTACGGCCGTTTTCAGGCGAATCATATTCAGATATTCGGCTTCCGAAACGTCGAGCCGCTTTTCAAAATCCATATCAAACTGCTGGCCTTCGCAAATTTGGAGGGCTGTTTCGGAAAAAAGATTCAACAAAGGAACGAGATATTTTGTATCTGCCTTATTCATAAACATATAAGAAATGATTAGCATTGCGTCGCCGGAAAGAATCGCCGTATTTTCGTTCCATTTTTTGTGAACGGTCGGCATTCCGCGCCTCAAATCGGCCTTGTCCATCACGTCGTCGTGCATCAGGGTAAAATTGTGGAAGATTTCCCACGCCAAAGCCGGTTCTATTGCGGATTCCACGTCATCTTTATACAAATTTGCAGAAAGAATGGCAAGCGCAGGACGCAATTTTTTCCCTTTCAGCGACAGCAAATAAAAGACAGGCTCGTAAAGCGCAAAAGGCTCACGGGAACAACGGATGTCGGCAATTTTTTCAGTTACTGTTTTCAGTGCGTCCTGAAATGTAATCATTTTTTTATATTTAGAACGGCAAAATTATAATTTATTTTTTATTTGGGCAAATTTAGCCGTAAATTACAGAATTATCTGTAATTTTGCCGGTCAATAAACAGGAAAGAAATATGAAAATCCAGTTAAGAAGCCGGGCTTCGACCGCAGGCCGCCGTATGGCAGGAGCCCGCGCCCTGTGGAAAGCCGCCGGAATGAAACAGGAACAGTTGGGACGGCCGGTAATCGCCATCGTAAACTCGTTCACACAGTTCGTACCCGGCCATACGCACCTGCACGAAATAGGGCAGGAAGCGAAACGCGAAATTGAAGCGATGGGCTGTTACGCAGCCGAATTCAACACTATCGCAATCGACGACGGAATAGCGATGGGACACGACGGAATGTTATATTCCCTGCCCTCGCGCGACCTCATCGCCGACAGCGTGGAATATATGGTAAATGCTCATCAGGCCGACGCTATGCTCTGCATCAGCAACTGCGACAAGATTACTCCGGGAATGCTGATGGCCGCAATGCGCCTCAATATCCCCGCAGTTTTTGTTTCGGGAGGCCCGATGGAAGCCGGGATTTTACACTCCTCGGACGAGCGTTTAGACCTCATTGATGCGATGATTCGGAGCGCCGACCCGACGGTTTCCGACGAAAAAGTCCGCGAAATCGAACAAAAAGCCTGCCCAACTTGCGGCTGCTGTTCGGGAATGTTTACCGCCAACTCGATGAACTGCCTCAACGAGGCTATCGGCCTCGCTTTGCCGGGCAACGGGACGGTGCTTGCAACCCACAGCCAGCGCAAAATGCTGTTCCGCCGCGCAGCCCGTTTGGTTGTCCTTAACGCCCTGAAATATTACGAAGAAGGCGACGAGAGCGTGCTTCCGCGTTCGATAGCCACCCGCGCCGCTTTCCTTAATGCAATGCGGCTCGACATCGCGATGGGCGGCTCTACGAATACCGTTCTTCATCTGTTAGCCATCGCCCGCGAAGCGGGAGTTGATTTCACGATGCAGGATATAGACGAACTTTCGCGGCAAACGCCCTGCCTGTGCAAGGTTTCGCCTTCGACCAACAAATATTACGTTCAGGATGTGAACCGCGCCGGAGGAGTGCTTGCCATAATGGGCGAACTGCTGAAAGGCGGATTAATAGACGGAACGGTAAAGAGAATTGACGGAATGAGGCTCGACAAGGCGATAGAAGAATACAGCGTAAAAACGCAAACAGGCGAAGGCGCAAATATCTATTTGTCAGCCCCCTGCGACAAATTCAATTTGGCGTTGGGTTCGCAAAACAATGTTTACGAAACCTTGGATACCGACCGCGAAAACGGCTGCATACGCGATATTGAACACGCTTACAGCAAGGACGGCGGATTGGCCGTCTTGAAAGGCAATATCGCGCTCGACGGCTGCGTTGTGAAAACTGCCGGAGTTGACGAAAGCATCCTGAAATTTACAGGCCCGGCGCGGGTTTTTCATTCGCAGGAAGCGGCCTGCGAGGGCATTCTCGGCGACGCCGAAACCGGACTTGCCCCGAAAGTTCAGGCGGGCGATGTGGTAGTTATCGTTTACGAAGGCCCAAAAGGCGGCCCCGGAATGCAGGAAATGCTCTACCCCACTTCCTACCTCAAATCGCGTCATCTCGGCAAGGCTTGCGCACTGATAACCGACGGGCGTTTTTCAGGCGGCACATCGGGACTGTCGATAGGCCACGTTTCGCCGGAAGCCGCATCAGGCGGAGCAATAGGCCTCGTCCGCGACGGCGATATGATAGAGATTGACATCCCCAACCGGAAAATAAACGTCCTTTTGAGCGAAGAGGAATTGCAGCACAGGCGCGAAGCAGAAGAAAAACGCGGCAAAGACGCATTCACTCCCTCACGTAACCGCCTTGTTCCCAAATCTTTGCAGGCTTACGCCCACTGGGTAAGTTCGGCCGACAAGGGCGCAGTAAGGATAATTCCCTGATTATGAGGAAGAATCGTTATTTAATTCTGTCAGTTCTTTGTTTGGCAGGCGCGATGGTGCCGTTCAGCAGCAGTTCGGTTAATTTAGCGGTAAAAAATATTGCTTCCGAACTGGCGATGAATGCCGTTGCAATGGCGTGGATAGTTACCGCAATGATGCTGCCGTCGGCTGTTTTGCAGATTCCGCTGGGCAAACTCGGCGACATTTTCGGCCGGAAAAAAGTGCTGATTATCGGGATTTTCCTGTTTTCCTGCGCATCTTTGGGCTGTTTGCTCGTAAAAACGGGCTTTGCGCTGTTGCTGATGAGGTTTTTGCAGGGAATGGGAGCCGCCTCGATGTTCAGCGCGACAATGGCAATAATAATGAATATTTTCCCGAAAGAGGAACGTGGAAAAGCAATAGGCATAAATACCGCAATAGTTTATTTGGCGTTGGCAAGCGGACCGGTTATCGGCGGACTGCTGACGCAGGTTTTCGGATGGCGGAGCATTTTTATCGTAACCGCCTGTATGGGATTTTTATCGCTCATCGGGATTTTCATTTTATTGCGAAACGAAGAATGGACGGAAGTTCAGAAAGGAAAATTCGACTATACGGGGACGGCGGTTTATTCCGTTGCGCTGGTGGGCATTTTGTGGGGATTTTCGCTGCTTCCGGCTGTTGAAGGCATTTTGCTGACAGCGGCAGGACTTATTTCGCTCGCCGGATTTGTGTTTATCGAGAAAAAACAGGAATCGCCGATGTTCGAGATGAGGATGTTCCTCGCCAACCGCGTGTTCCGGTTTTCGCTTTTCGCCGCGCTGATAAATTATGCTGCAACATTTGCAATCGGCTTTCTCATAAGCCTTTACCTGCAATATATCAAGGGACTTAATCCGCGGGAAGCGGGCTGGATTTTGCTTGCGCAGCCGGTTATGATGATGTTGGTTTCGCCGCTGGCCGGAAAATGGTCTGACAAGGCCGACGCCGGAAAAATTGCAACTCTGGGAATGTCGGTAATAGTAGTCTGCCTGTCAATTTTAGCCTTCGTTTCGGGCGGAACTCCGCTCTGGATTCTGATTTTGATTTTGCTCGTGCTTGGCTGCGGCTTCGGCCTGTTTTCTTCGCCAAATACCAATGTAATAATGAGTTCCGTCGAAAAACGCTACCTCGGAATGGCCTCGGCGACTACCGGCACGATGCGCCAGGTCGGACAGTCGTTAAGTATGGGAATTACGATGATGGCCGTTTCGATTTTTGTTGGAAATATCCGCCTGACGCCCGAAGTTTATCCTTCGCTGATGAAATGTTTGCGCGTAACTTTCGCAGTTTTTGCGGTTTTATGCTGCGCCGGAGTTTATTTTTCGGCCATAAGAAAAGAAAAAAGCGCATAAATTATCGAAGATAAAGCGATTTTTTGTACTTTTGCGCTTTCTTAACGACAAAAAAGTATGAACGCAAAAACATTATCAGGCAGTCAGGCCTTATTGGAATCCCTTATAAACGAAGGAGTTGATACCATTTTCGGCTATCCGGGAGGGCAAGCGATTCCGATTTACGACGCTCTTTACGACTATCACGACCGCCTGAATCATATTCTCGTCCGCCACGAGCAGGGCGCAACTCACGCCGCCGAAGGATACGCCCGCGTTTCGGGCAAGGTTGGCGTTACGCTTGTAACTTCCGGCCCCGGCGTGGCGAACACGATTACCGGAATTGCCGACGCAATGATGGACAGCACGCCCATTGTGGTTATCGCCGGACAAGTGCCTGCAAACCTGCTCGGCACCGACGCTTTTCAGGAAATGGACGTTATCGGAGTTACCCAGCCTATCACCAAATGGGCTTATCAGGTGCGCAATGCCGACGAAATGGCATGGGCCGTCGCCCGCGCTTTTTATATTGCTCGTACAGGCCGCCCCGGCCCCGTAGTCCTCGATATTGCAAAAAATGCGCAAGTGGCTAAAACAGAATACAAACCGGTAAAAATCGACCATATCCGCTCATATATTCCCGTTCCGGAAATGAATCCCGAAAAAATTGCCGAAGCAGCCCAACTGATTAATCAGGCTAAAAAGCCGTTTGCTGTTGTAGGTCAGGGAGTTATACTCGGAAATGCCGAAACCGAACTGCTCGATTTCCTGCGGAAAGCCGATATTCCGGCCGCTTCCACAATGCTCGGCCTCTCGGCGCTGCCTTCGGACGAACCGCTGAATACGGGAATGTTGGGAATGCACGGAAATGCGGCTCCCAACCTGAAAACCAACGAGTGCGACGTGCTGATTGCCATCGGGATGCGCTTCGACGACCGCGTTACCGGCGACCTCGAAACTTACGCACGACAGGCAAAAATCATTCATTTAGACATCGACCCCGCCGAAATAAATAAAAACGTGAAGGCCGACGTTCCCGTTATGGGCGACGTGAAACAGACGCTTCCCGCAATTACCGCTCTGTTGAACAAAAACTCACATTCGGCTTGGATAAACGAGTTTCGCGAAATTTACAAACGCGAAAAGGAAACGATTATCGACCGCGAACTGCATCCCGAAAAAGACGAAATAACTATGGGCGAAGTGGTCAATCGGGTATCGGAAGCCACCGGACACAAGGCCGTTCTCGTAACCGACGTAGGCCAGAATCAGATGCTCGGAGTGCGCTATTTCCGTTACAGCCGAACCCGCAGCGTGATAACTTCGGGCGGCGCAGGAACTATGGGATACGGACTTCCGGCCGCAATAGGAGCCAAATTCGGCGCTCCCGACCGCATCGTTTGCCTGTTTACCGGCGACGGCGGCCTGCAAATGACCGTTCAGGAATTTGGAACTATTATGCAATCCTCTGTCGATGTGAAGATGATTTTGCTCAACAACGATTTTCTCGGAATGGTGCGCCAGTGGCAGGAATTGTTCTGGAAAGAGCGCTATTCGGAAACCGTGATGCAAAACCCCGATTTCGTGAAAATAGCCGAGGCCTACAAAATCCCCGGTCGCCGCGTAAGCCGCCGCGAGGAACTCGACGAAGCAATTTCCGAGATGCTTTCTACGAAAGGAGCGTATCTTTTGGAGGTAAAAGTCGAGCAGAAAGGCAAGGTCTTACCGATGGTTCCGGCCGGCGACTGCGTTACCCACATCATCTGGAAATAGCCTGAAATAGCCCGTTTCAAGAGTTTTTTCGGGCTGAAATGTTAAAAATGATGAATTTTCGAGAAAAAAGCCGCAAAATCCAAAACCTTTTAGGCGGTTTATGTGTTATAGTAACAGAGAACAAGAAAACTCATCATCATTATGAAAAAAACGTATTTTACCCTTTGGCCGCTCTTTGCCCTTTGCGCACTGCCGGCGGCCGCCCAGGTCAATATCGGCGCAAGGGTTCAGCCCGCAAACGGCGCGATTCTCGACCTGAACAGCAATCAAACGGCTGAGGCCGTCCGCGGAGGATTAGTTTTATCGAACGTCGCATTGCGCGATACGGCGAGCATTCCCGATACGCCCGGCCCCTTCGGACAGGTAAAGGACAGGAAAAACAACAGCGAACTTGCCGGAACCCTCGTTTACAACACCACCGACAGCCCCTGCGACGGCCTCGTTCCGGGAGTTTATATCTGGGACGGCTCGCGGTGGCGGAAAGCAGGAAACGAGGACATAAAATGTCCCGCAACGCCTGACGACAGCGGAAATTACGCTCTGAAAGGCAAATCCTGCTACGACGCCAATCAAACCGAGGACTGCGGAGCAAGAGATTCCCGACCGGCCGACTTCGACATCTCACGCACCTACGTTTATGAATTTGAACGCGCCGATGTTTTGTATTACAGCAACCTTACATTCAGCGTTTTCGACCCCGACGGACTTATCGAAAGCACGCAACAGATGCAAAACTACTTTGTCATCACCTTTGTGCCGAACATAAATCAAATTGTGAAAGGCAAAAAAGGACAGGATGCGCTGAAACTCGTTATCACAGCCCGTTACACCGATTATATGGGATATATGAAAACGGTCAGCATGAACGTAAAAATTCAGGATTGCGCCTGCGGATGCTCTGTAAGAGCAAAAAATGTTAAGGGCGGATGGCTTACTTTTATGTGCTACAACCTCGGCGTGTCAGACTACGGAAAGTCGCTCACTGTCCAGCAGCAAATCGATTTCAGTGGTAAAAATTTGCTTGGCGAGGTAATTTACGGCGGCCTCTGGCAATGGGGGCGGCGCACAGACGGCCACGAAAACCGGATGCCTTCCAAAGCAGACGGGCCGTACAGCGGGCCTTTCGACTACAACAAGCAAATCCCGCCTTTTGCTGCGCCATTTTACGGGAGTTATGTTGTTGCAGCGCAAGCGCCCTTCGACTGGCGCGTTCCTCAGACCGACAATTTGTGGGACGGCACCACGCCCACGAGCGACCCATGCCCCGACGGATGGAGGGTAGCAGAAATCAGCGATTTCATAAATATTTTCGATGGCAACGGGGTAGATGTCAAAGGCAATAATACTTTGTTCGTTTTTTCATACGGAAACAAATGGACGTTCGTTAATGGCGGAGGTTCAGACGGTCCCAAGGCCTCGGGATGGAAAATATCGCCCAACAACGGAGCCACCTATACCCTGTTTTTGCCTATGGCCGGTTACAGAACATATCAGGGAGGACTTAGCAGCGAAGGAAACGCCGGAGGATACTGGACAAGAAGTTTCAAGTTAGGCGTGAATCCATACTATTTTCATTTCACGCGCGTAGGAAATTTTTTCTTCAACGACACCCAAAACCGCTCTGCCGCTTACAGCGTGCGTTGCGTTTCGGAATAATTCACATTTAATAACCTTTTAAATAAACAGTTATGAATAGATTTCATTTTTTAATTTTAGTATTTTCTATTTTTTGCTCCGCAAATTTGACGGGACAAGTGAAAATAGGCGTCGATTCCGTGCCGCGAAAAGGCGCGATTCTCGACCTCAATTCTTCCGTCAAAGGCGGATTAGTGCTGTCGAACGTGTATATCAGCGACGAAAACCTGATTCCTTCGGGAAATCCGAAGATTTTTCCGGGGATAACAGCGGCCAACAACTCCCACAATCCCGAATTTAGGGGCGCAATAGTCTTTAACACGAATCCTAACCTGCCCGAAGGCGTCGGAATTTACGTCTGGACAGGCGATAAATGGGAGGCTGTCGGCTTCGCTCGACTAAAAAACAATACTCCTTGACGTTTTTATTTTGCAGTATTCAGGAAAAATCGTAACTTTGCGCGGTCAAAAAGTAAAGAGATGGAACAAAAAACTCTATATACAGTTACGATTTTTTCTGAAAACACTGTCGGTCTGCTCAATCAGGTAACGATTATCTTTACCCGCCGCGGACTGAATATCGAAACGCTGTCGGTGTCGCCGTCAGCTCTGGAAGGTATTCACAAGTTTACGATTACCGTTTTTGCCGACCGCGACACCATGGTCAAGGTCGTTAAGCAAATCGACAAGCGGGTGGATATAATAAAGGCATATTTCAATACCGACGAAGACCTTGTGTATCAGGAAATTGCGCTCTACAAAATTTCAACTCCCAAGTTGATGGAACTCGGCTCGATAGAAGACCTCGTGCGACGCTATAATGTCCGTATCCTCGATATGACGCCCGACTGGACGGCTATCGAAAAAACCGGACATCACGCCGAAACGCAGGCTCTTTTCGAGGAACTGAAAAAACTGACCGCCTACGACGGCGGCGCACGCAACGGGGTTTTGCAATTCATCCGCTCCGGGCGAATCGCCATTACCAAGTCGAAAGTTGAGCGTTTGAGCGATATGCTGGCTGCAATGGAGGAAAAAATTAACCGGAAAAATTCTTAAATTATGCTCCCGAAAATAGGCTCATTTCCTTTTCACGTAGAATCTTACGTTTGCGACTTTACCGGACGGGCGACGCTGCCTGTGATGTCGAGTTTCATCCTCGACGCGGCCAGCATTCACGCCCAGCAGCGCGGTTTCGGATTTGAAGAAATCTCAAAGGACAATGTCGCGTGGGTGCTTTCGCGGCTTTCGATTGAGATATACCAGTATCCCGTTTCAAATCAGAGCATTCGCGTGGAAACGTGGATAGAAAATGTCGGGCGTTTCTTTACCCAGCGCTGTTTCCGCTTCGTTGACGAAGAAGAAAAAACGCTCGGCTACGCTTTAAGCATCTGGGCGGCGATTGACATTGCCACCCGCCGGCCGGTCGATATTCCCTCGTGGCGGCCTGATTTGCTGCCTTTTGTAGCCGAAGACCGCGAATGTCCGATTAAAAAAATGGAAAAAATCCATTCCGTCGAAGGCGTGGAGCCGGTTATGGGCTATACGGTGCGGTACAGCGACATCGACATAAACCGGCACATGAACAGTATGAAATACATCGAACACGTTGTCAATGTCTTTGATTTACAGAAATTTAAGGAAAACATTATCAGCAAATTTGAAATAGTTTACCTGCAAGAAGGCGCTTTCGGCGAAAAACTGAAACTTTACCGTAGCGATATTTCTGAAAATGAGGTAGTTATCGACACCAAACGCGGCGAAGAATCGGTTTGCAGAAGCCGGATTCAGTGGAAAGCAGTAGATTGAAGAATTTTTTGTAAATTTGCATAATCATATAAAAAAAACAAAAATATGGCAGTAATTAATTTTGGCGGCGTTGACGAACAAGTCGTAACCCGCGAAGAATTTCCATTAGAAAAGGCGAGAGAGTTCCTGAAAAACGAAACCATCGCAATTATCGGCTACGGCGTGCAAGGCCCCGGCCAATCGCTCAATCTGCGCGACAACGGTTTTAACGTGATAGTCGGCCAGCGCAGCGGCGGCAAAACTTGGAACAAGGCCGTTTCCGACGGCTGGACGCCGGGCGAAACGCTCTTCGAAATCGAAGAGGCTGTAAAACGCGCAACCATCGTCCAGTACCTGCTTTCCGATGCTGCCCAGATTGAAGTTTGGCCCCGCATCAAACCCTATCTCACAGCGGGAAAAGCGCTCTATTTTTCGCACGGCTTCGGCATAACTTTCAAAGAAAGAACGGGCATCATCCCGCCTGCCGACGTCGATGTTATTATGGTTGCACCCAAAGGTTCGGGAACATCGCTCCGCCGTATGTTTCTCGAAGGCCGCGGCCTCAATTCGAGTTTCGCAGTCTATCAGGACGCTACCGGAAAAGCCCGCGAACGCGCTATTTCGCTCGGAATAGGCGTAGGTTCGGGTTATCTGTTTGAAACCGATTTCAAACGCGAAGTCTATTCCGACCTGACCGGCGAGCGCGGCACGCTGATGGGCGCCATTCAAGGCCTCTTGCTCGCTCAATATGAGGTGCTTCGCGAAAACGGACACAGCCCTTCGGAGGCCTTCAACGAAACGGTCGAAGAACTCACGCAGTCGCTGATGCCGCTTTTCTCCGAAAAAGGAATGGACTGGATGTATGCCAACTGCTCAACCACCGCTCAACGCGGCGCTTTGGACTGGATGACGCCTTTCCACGACGCTACAAAGCCGGTTTTTGAAAAACTCTACAAAGAAGTAGCAAGCGGCAACGAAGCCCAACGTTCGATAGATTCCAACTCAAAAGCGGACTACCGCGAAGGATTGGAAAAAGAACTGAAAGCCCTCCGCGAAAGCGAAATGTGGCAAACCGGAGCCGTCGTACGTAAACTGCGCCCGGAAAACAACTGATTTTCAGGCGATTATTCGTTCCGAAACAAGGGCATAATTTTTTGCTCGTAAATTTCGCGTTTAATTATCCTGTAATGAGGATGATAAGCGCGTTCAAAGGCTTCGCTGTGGTGCATTGCAAAATCGCCGGAAGCCAGAACTTTCTGGATTTTGGCTTTATCCGCCTCAAAATCGGGTAAGGCCAAATTCATTTTTTCAATGATTTTCAGGATTTTTGACCATTCCTTTTTCCACGCTTCGGGAGTGGCTTTCGCAGCAGAATTTGCACTTTCGATAAAACAATTCATAAACTCTTCTTCCGAAACAACTCCTATTTTCACAACGTCAAGGCTGACGCGGAAATAATTTCCTTCCCAGCCTGTTTGCTCGATTATCGGAGTGTTGAGGTCAACTTCGGACGCAAGCAGTTCTTCCCGTAAATAGCCGGCAGCAGCCACAGTATCGGAAATCAAGTGTCCGGGGCCGAAACGGTCTTGAAAAAAGTTCTTGTAAATATCCTGCAAGCGCGATTCCGGATAAACCGACAACTGATGGCGTACAGAATCTTCAACTTTCTGCTCAAACGAACCTGAACAGGAAAACAGGCTTATAATCAACAGTATAGCGGTAAATATTCTAATTTTAGTTTTCATTTTCTTTCAGCAGTTTTTCTTTCAGAAAAGCCATTCCGGAAGTGGCCTTATCCTTAATTACAATCACATTTGACGGCGCATTAACTTCCTTTGGGTCAATCAGATATATAGGAACGCCGCGTCGGGCGTAATGCACCAGACCGGCGGCAGGATAAACGTTCATCGAAGTGCCGATAATTACCACAATATCCGCTTGCGAAACGGCTTCGGCAGCCTTGTCAATCATCGGAACCGCCTCGCCGAACCAGACGATAAACGGACGAAGCCGCGAACCGTCCTTCGCCTTCTCGCCTTCCGTAATTGCACGATAACCAATATCATATACCTCCGTTTTGCTCTCGTTGCAAGCCTTGGTCAGTTCGCCATGAAGATGGATAACATCGCTGCTGCCCGCCTTTTCGTGCAGATTATCAACGTTTTGCGTAACAACCTTTACCTTGAACCACTTTTCCAATTCGGCGATAATTTTATGCCCCGCGTTTGGCTGCGCCGTTTCCAACTGGGCGCGGCGTTCGTTGTAAAACCGCTGAATCAGGGCGGGGTCTTCATACCAGCCTTCGATTGAGGCGACTTTCATCACGTCATACTGTTCCCACAGCCCGCCCGAATCGCGGAAAGTGCTGATGCCGCTTTCGGCGCTCATTCCCGCGCCGGTCAAAAATACTATGGTCTTCATACAATTTAATTTTGATACCCTAATTGATTGTTTCAGAATGCAAATATAAGATTTTTTTGTGAAAATAAAAAAAAATTACTATATTTGCGGGAAAATAAAAACAAAATAATTATGGCGACAACAACACTGAACTTACCGATTGAAAGCGATTTAGCCAAGCGTATCAACAAATATGCCCGCAAACGCAAAACTTCGGTTTCAAGCATAACGGAAAACTTTTTCGCTATTGTTACGTCTTCTGAAAACAGCGACGAACAAGCAATTTCGCCTCTTGTGAAATCATTCAGCCTCGAAGGAGTCAATGTTTCGCCCGATTTTGATTACAAACAGGCTCTGAACGACGCAAAAAACGAGAAATATCTGTGATGCGTATTTTTATTGATACTAATATTCTTATAGATTTGCTTATTAAGCGCGAACCGTCGTATCTATGCGTGGCAAAGATGTTTGATATTGCGTTGAAACGCAAAGACGCCATAGTTATCTCTAATTTAAGCATAATAAATGCGCATTATGTCGTGAAAAAAATTGCAGGAGTTCAGGAATCCGCTTTGAGAACAGCATTGCATAATATTTGCACTACCTGTGAAATCGCGCCTCTTGTCGTCGGTATAACCGAAAAATCGCTTATGTCAGGTTTTAAGGACTTTGAAGATGCTACGCAATTTTATTGTGCCTTGGAAAATAACTGCGACGTAATAATAACCAATAATGGAAAAGATTTTAAATTATCAACTTTGCCGGTAATGAACGCAAAGGATTTTTTAGCAGTATATCAACAAAAAAATTATGACTGAAATTTCATCCCTCGGCGAGTTCGGCCTGATACGCCGCCTGACCGAAAACATAAAAACCGTAAACGACAGCACGTTGAAAGGCGTTGGCGACGATGCAGCAGTCCTGCAATATGCCGATAAACAGACGCTTGTAACAACCGACCTGCTGCTCGAAGGAATCCATTTCGACCTTACCTATATGCCGCTTAAACATCTGGGCTACAAGGCCGCAGTGGTCAATTTTTCCGATATTTATGCGATGAACGGCCGTCCCCGCCAGATTACCGTTTCCATCGGCATATCGAAACGCTTTTCTGTCGAGGATTTGGAAGCATTTTACGAAGGCTTGGCCCTCGCCTGCGAAATCTACGGCGTGGATATTGTCGGCGGCGACACATCGGCCTCAATAACAGGACTTTGCATCTCAATAACCTGTATCGGCGAAAGCGAAAAAAACCGTACTGTTTACCGCAGCGGAGCCAAAAACACCGATTTAATCTGCGTTTCGGGCGACCTTGGCGCGGCGTATATGGGATTGCAACTGCTCGAACGCGAAAAAGCCGTCTTTCAGGGCGAAACGGACTTCCAGCCCGACTTTGCCGGACACGAATACCTGCTCGAACGCCAACTGAAACCCGAAGCCCGCAAAGATATAATTAAACTGTTGAATGACAACGACATACTGCCGACGGCGATGATTGACGTTTCCGACGGCCTCTCGTCCGAACTGCTGCATATTTGCAACGAAAGCGGCGTCGGATGCCGGATTTACGAAGACAGAATCCCGATTGACTACCAGACGGCGGCAATGGCCGAGCAGTTCAATATGAACCTCACAACAGCAGCCCTCAACGGCGGCGAAGATTACGAACTGCTGTTTACCGTCCCCATTTCGCAGCACGAAAACGTTGAAGCCTTGGAAGGCGTGAAAATCATCGGATACATCTGTGAATCAACGCTTGGCGCCTGCCTCATTGCCCGCGATGGAACCGAAATTCCCCTCGCCGCACAAGGCTGGAATTCGCTGAAATGAAAAAAAATTCCTGAAAAAGTTTGCAGATTCAAAAAAAAGGTTTACCTTTGCACCCGCAATTAGCAAAATAGTTGCCGAAGTCTGAAAAGAAAACATTTTTATAAGGTGCCATAGCTCAGTCGGTAGAGCAACGGACTGAAAATCCGTGTGTCCCTGGTTCGATTCCCGGTGGCACCACAATCCGAAAAAAGCAGTTACATAAAATAACTGCTTTTTTTATGTTTTGATAATTTATTTTATATTTTTGATAATTTTTTTAATATTTTTTTCAAAATTTAATAAAATACTTTGGATTTAAGAAAATCTTTACTATCTTTGCCCACAAAATTAGAGTAAAATCGTTTTGCAGACTTTTTTAACTATTGAACTAATTTGAATAATAAACTTAAAATTTGATTTAAAATTTATGAAGAAGTTTTTGATTTTTAGTATGGCGCTTTTCTTCGCTGTAAGCGGACTTAATGCGCAGTATTTTGCCCTGTCGGAAGACGCATCCGCGTCCGGAATACCTTCCGATGTTATCGCTACGCTGTCGGATACGACGCGCACAGCGATTCGTACTACGTGGATTGCCAATCCGCCGGCCAGCAACTGGTTTTTATCTTTGCAAGGAGGTTTAGCCGCTTTATATTCTGACGGCTATCAGAATGCAAAACTGAAAGACCGCACCAGTCCTACGTTTGGCCTTGCCCTTGGCCGCTGGTTCAACCCCGTTTGGGGACTTCGCCTCAGCGGAACTTACTCCAAACTCCACTCCTACGGAACCGAAGGCGGCACTTGGTATATCGGCCAATACCATCCAAACATCAACGGAGTAGAATCGCCACAAGATTATTTTACCGGCGACAATGCTACAAAAAAGGCGTTTATTAAAAACCGTTTCCTCAACGATGCAAAAGTTTATGACAACGGCTACATTTTTGACTTTTCGTATGTCGGTGCAAGTCTTGACTTTTTGTTGAATTTGAAAAATGTGTTCACGCACTACAACCCTAACGCATTCTTCAATCCCGTTGTATATGGTGGTTTGGGATATGCGCACACTTTCAAGGACGGCGACCGCACCGCTGTTAATTCCATAATGGAAAAAGTGGGATTGCAACTCAACTTCCGCCTCGCCAAGAACATCGACCTCTATTTAGCAGGCGAATCGCTCTTCGTTCCCGAAATTTTTGACCGCCAGGTTGGCGGCGACTACACGCAGGATATTGTTGTGAACGCGCTCGTAGGCCTCACTTTCCATTTCGGCGGAAGCAATTATCCCGTTTATACCGGCGGAGTTGCGCCCAAAGCCGCTCCCGTTGAAGACAGAAGCCACGAAATCGACGCCCTCAACCGCCAGATTAACGCGCTGAAAGCCGACCTCGCAAAATGCAAAGCCGCTCCTCCCGTTCCGAAAGAACCGGCTCCGCAGGCTGTTAAAGAAATAGAACTCGAACCGGTATTCTTTACCCTCGACAGTTACGCTATCCAGGACAGCCAGTTGTCGAAAATCGAAAAAGCCGCTAAATATCTGAAAGAAAACCCGGGTAAAAAACTCGAACTCTCCGGATATGCCGACGTTCAAACCGGAACTCCGGCTTACAACCAACGCCTGTCCGAAAAACGCGTGAACGCAGTTGCAGATTATATAGTTAAAAATTACGGCATCGACCGTAACCGCTTAACTCTCATTGCAAAAGGCGATAAAGTTCAACCTTTTACAGTAAATGAAAATAACCGCGTCGTTATTTTCGTAAAATAAAATTACAAAATTTCACGACTGCCCCTGATTATGGGGGCAGTCTTTTTTTAATAAAACGGTACAATGAAAGTTAAATATGAAAAAAAGCGTTTTATCGGCATTCTGATGCTGATAGCAGTCTTCTCGTCATGTGGGTCAAAGAAAGATTTGGTGTATTTCCAAAATCAGGAAGACGCTTTTACAAACCCTTATATCATCGACAGTTCGTATTACGACCTGCGGATACGCCCCAGCGACAACCTGCTTATCACGGTTTCGTCGGTCAATCCTTTGGCTGTTGAGCCGTACAACACTATCAGCATGCAGGGAAGCGGCAGTATGTACACGCAGGGGCTTGAATATCGCGGCTATCTTGTTGATAATTACGGATTTATAAAATTCCCCGGACTTGGAAAAATACAAGTCGGAGGCCTATCGAAATCCGAAGCAGAACAACTGATACAGAAAGAAATCTCGAAAACAGTGTCGGACTGCTCGGTAAATATCCGCTTTCTGAACTACCGCGTCAGCGTTCTCGGCGAAGTAAATAAGCCGGGAATCTACACCATCAGTTCCGAACGGGTTTCAATCGTCGAAGCCATCGCTCTGGCCGGCGACCTCACAATTTACGGGCAGCGGCATAACATCCGCGTTTTCAGGGTAGAGAACGACGGCCAAAAAACGGCTTATACTATCGACCTCACTCAACCCGAAGTATTTTATTCGCCCGTTTATTATCTGCAACAAAACGATGTTGTTGTAATTAATCCCAACAACACCCGCATCCGAAGTTCGACGAACATTATGCCGATTCTCTCGGTTGTAATCACATCTTTGTCGTTCATTATGACGACCATGACATTCATCTGGAATCAGAAAAAATAGTAGAAATGGAAGATAATTTTATTCAAAACCCCGTTGTCGAAGACGACAACACCCAGTTAATAGAAACCGTATTTCATTACGTCAGTTACTGGAAACTTTTCCTCGTTTCCGTGATTGTATGCCTTGTTGCGGCATTTTTATATCTGCGCTATACGACTACTTCGTGGAAAGTCAGTTCAAAAGTGCTTATCAGCGCAGGCAAAAACGCGCCACAAGCCGGCGACATCAATGCAATGGCTTTCAGCGACCTCGGCGTTATGATGCCTGTGAACAACACCATGGAAAACGAAGTTGCAGTGCTGCTTTCGCGCTCGTTGCGGCAGGAAGTTGCCGACAGCCTGCACCTCAATATTTCATATTTCAAAGAAGGAAAAATAAAAAATGCAGAGATTTACCGCAAAACTCCGCTCACAGTTTCCATACCGAACGTTACCCACAGCGGTTCGTTCATCGTCAGCCGCGAAAAGGATAACTCGCTGACATTAAAGTCGAACGAGCCTGATTTTTCGACCAAAGTCCAGCTCGATTCCGCGATTGCCACCCCCTGGGGAATGGCTACTTTCAGCGAAAATCCGTTCGGATTGGCCGATTATCCCATAAAAATCACCGTCGGCATGGAAGGACTTCCGAGAGTTGACGCTGCATCGCAAAAAACATCAAATATAGTCGATATTTCCACCATTTCTACCGTCCCCGAAAAAGGACAGGACATCGTAAATACTCTGGTTGCGATTTACAATAAAAATGCAATAAACGAAAAAAATTACGTCGCCCAGAATACCAGCGATTTTATCAAACAGCGCTTGATTGACATTTCGCAAGACCTCGAAACGGCCGAAAAAAATGTTGAAGATTTCAAAAAATCGCAGGGAATTTCCGACATATCCTCGCAACAACAAATGTTGCTGACTTCTTCCGGCGAATACGACAAAAAAATTAACGACAACGAGATTCAACTCGACTTGCTCCGTTCAACAAAAAATTACCTGCTCAATCCCGATAATTCGGGCAAAGTAGTTCCAGTAAACATCGGCCTCACCGACCCGACAATTATCAGTCAGTTAAGGGCTTACAACGACGAGGTAATGGCCCGCCAGAAAAATTCCGACCAGATGAAAGGCGACCACCCCCTGCTCAAAAAAAGCGACGAGCAAATTGCCCTCCTCAAAAACAACCTGCTTAACGGTATCGGAATATCGGAAAGTACGCTCAACTTCACGCTGCGCGAACTGAACCGGCAAAATAATATGTACCTCGGGCTTTCGAGAAACCTTACCGCACAGGAACGCGAAAATCGCGAACTCTACCGCAAACAGAGCATCAAGGAACAAATCTATATCTACCTTTCGCAAAAATTGGAAGAAATCGGGCTTACCCTCGTGCAAGCCGCTCCCAATGCGAAAATCATCGACCCGGCCGCGGAAAAATACGCTATCGTTAATTTCCCGAAACCAATGATACTTATGCTGGCTGCGCTGATTCTCGGCCTGTTTATCCCGATTGCCTACATTTATATCCGCGACCTGCTCGACAACAAGGTTCATACCAAAGACGACATAATGCGGGTAGTGAAAGCGCCTTTCCTCGGCGACATTCCGGCTCTCAAAAATCCCGAAGCATTCCCCGTACTGAAACAGCGTTCTTCGGTAGCCGAGAAATTCCGGGTCGTTACCTCAAACC
Source organism: Dysgonamonadaceae bacterium (assembly GCA_031272085.1). GTDB lineage: Bacteria > Bacteroidota > Bacteroidia > Bacteroidales > Azobacteroidaceae > Azobacteroides. The sequence goes on from JAISUN010000029.1 coordinate 41,952, forward strand.
TCGAATTTATTTCCGGCGGAGCGAAACCCCGCATCATTCAGATAACATCCAGCACCAGCGACGAAGGCAAGAGTTTCTTCGCCCGGAATTTAGCATTAAGCCTCGCTACCACCGGCAAAAAAACGCTGCTCATCGATATGGATATGCGCAAGTCGGTAATGAAAAAATTTATCGACCTGAAAGTAAAAAGCGGCCTCGCCGTCTTCCTTTCAAATCCCGATACGAAATTTGAATCAATAGTTGACAAGTCCGGAACTTTCGACAAAAATCTCGACATTATTCCGGTTATGGTTTATCCGCCTAATCCGGCAGAATTGCTGGCTTCCGACCGCCTGAACCTGCTTTTCAGCAATATTGGAAACAAATACGATTATGTAATAATCGACTCGGCTCCCGTTGGCCTCGTTGCCGACGCTTACCGAATCAACCAGTTTACAACAGCCACAATTTACCTGACAAGGGCAAATTATACACTGAAACGCTCCCTGCAAGAAATCAGGGAACTTTACGGCGACAAGAAACTCAACAACATCGCTTGCGTGCTGAACGCGGCTACGGTTTCAAAACGCTACGGATATGGCTACGGCGAGTACAAACATAAGTACTACACCGAAGATTAAATAGTTAGATTAAATAATTGCCGCGCCTGTTTAAGGGCGGCGTGTTTAGTCATAAAATCAAATGGCGGATTTTCGCAGGAAAGTCCGCAAAACGAAGTTATGAGTAAAAACGAGATACAGTGGTATGCAGCCAAGGTAAGGTATCAAATCGAAAAAAAGGTCAGAACTTACCTCGATGAAAAGGAAATAGAACATTTTATCCCTTTCCGCGACGTCGTTGTCGAACACAACGGCCGACGGCTGAAAAAAAACCGCCCCGTCCTGCCCGGATTCATATTTTTAAAGGCAGATAAGAAAACGGCGCTCGCCGTTCCGGTAGAATCAAACCTTAAAATGTCATTTATCCGCAATCCCGAAACCGGCCTGCTGATTACGATTCCCGAAAAACAGATGCGGGACTTTATGTTTGTCCTCGACTTTTCGGAAGATGCAATCCGCCTCGAAAACAAAGACCTCCGCCGCGGCGACCGCGTGCGCGTCATCAAAGGCGATTTCGTCGGCATCGAAGGCGAACTCGTGAGAATAAAAGGCCACAAGCGGGTTGTAGTCCGCCTCGAAGGACTGTTCTCGTTAGCCACAACTTACATACCGCCCTCATTCCTCGAAAGAATAGAATAAGGATTAACTATCAGTATGTCAATAAAATAGCAAAGGCTGCCTGAAAATTCAGGCAGCCTTTGCTGTGTAAATGGCTCTGTATCAGTTAAACAAACTGTTTCCTTATTACTTCTATTACCCTGTTCAGTTCTTCTTCCGTCAGTATCGACCCCGAAGGCAAACAAAGTCCGCGTTCAAAGAGTTTTTCGCTCGTGCCGCCGCCGTAAAACGGGCAGTCGGCAAAGACCGGCTGCAAATGCATCGGCTTCCACAGCGGACGCGCCTCAATGTTTGCCGCTTCTAAGGCTAAACGCAGGTCTTCGCAGGTTCGTCCGCCTGTTTTTTCGGGATTGACGAGAATACTTGTCAGCCAGTAATTGGAGTAAAAATCGCCGCTCGGCTCGGT
>JAISUN010000017.1 GCA_031272085.1 Dysgonamonadaceae bacterium
GAAGCGACCGTCCGCCCCGCTTTCGCTTTTTATAACACCACCGACGAAATAGACCGTCTGGTAGAGGCTGTGAGGAAGTTGAAATAAAGTGAAAATAAAAACAGGCTGCCAAATGGGCAGCCTGTTGATTTTCACCAGAAAAAGCCGTCTTAATGGGCATATTTCACTCCGGCCATAAACCAGAAGCCGGGTTGCGGAATATTGCCCAAATCGTAATAAGCGGTATTGAATATATTGTTTATTTTCAGATAGATATTGAAATCTTCGAGTTTCAGATTTATTTTTGCGTCAAGCAGGGCAAAGGGCGCGTAATCCTCTTCGTGGCCTTTGTCTGCGGGGTTTTCGTATTTTGTGAAAGTCCCTGCGCGGTCTTGCCATCGGAACTGCCAGTCGGCCGTCAAACCCTTGTAAATCGGGTGCGAAAGTCCGGCTGTGAACTTGTGGCGGAGGTAGTCCATCACGTAGTTTGAAATCAGGTCGCCCGCATTCTTGCTCTGATTGAGGAACATATATCCCAGATTGAGGCGGCTGTCGCCAAGTTTGGACGAGAATTTTCCGAGCCGCAGCGAAACATTTGTTTCAAAGCCGGTTTTGTCGATGTCGGTCAGGTTGCGCGATTCCCATTTGTCGTCGGGATTTTTCTTTACCCAGTCAATCAGGCCTATACCTTTCATATAGAAGCCGTTAAGCGAGGCTGTGAGAAAGGAATTTCTATATTGCGTTCCGAGTTCGTAAGATTCCGAATGTTCGGGCTGAACGTCGGAATTTCCCGCATGGGTAGCGCCTTTGTAATAGAGGTCGGTAAAAGTCGGCATTCGGGTAGCGTTTGTCCACGAGGCAAAAATTTTCCAGTTTTCCAATATTCTGTAACCAGCATTAATATTGGGATACAGGTGTTTGTCGCTTTTAAATGCCGTATTGTAATTTGCAAGCAAGCCGAGGCTTAACGTGAAGCGGTCGAGCAAAATATTGTGTTCCACGAAAGCCGAAAGATTGGTACGCTCGTCGGAATAGCGGTATCGGTCGGGGTTTTCGATGGGCGTTTTTCCCAGATTGCTGCTTTTGATGGCCTCGTTGCGGGCTTCGCCGCCGAAGTTGGTAATGCCCCATGCCCAGCGGAATTGCAGATTGAGGTTTGCGCCGATAGCGTCGGTACGGTGGAAATTCCGGCCAGAAACAGAATCTTTTGTCAGTTCGTAGTGGTCGAAATGCCGTGTCCAATAGACTTGCGGCGTGATTTTCAGTTTGTCGCCCGTCGTACCTTTTATCGAGGCGAACAGCGAGCGGCTGTAATCGTACTGGTCAGGATATTTGGCTGAATAAAAGGTATTTGCGCCGTATTCCTTGTCGCCGATTCCGAGTTGAAGGTTTATGCCGGAAGTGCGGTTGAGTTGGAAAGCGCTTTGCCAGAGGGCGTTAAACAGTTGATATTCGCTGTTTTCGATGTATCCGTCGGATGAGCCGTATCCGGCAGAAACGCTGTGGGTCGAGTTTTCCGTTTTGAAGGCTGCGCGGGCGTTTGCGTTGGCTAAATTGTGCATGCCGCCTTCGAGTTCGACGGAAACTCCGCTTTGAGAATCTTTTTTTGTTACGATGTTGATTCCGCCCGAAAATGCGCCTGCGCCGTAGAGGAGCGAGGTTGGCCCCTGAATGATTTCTATGCGTTCGATGTCGGAAATGTTGACCGGGAGGTCGAGGTTGTAGTGGCCGGTTTGAGGATTTGTGATGTTGGCCCCGTTGAGGAGGATGGCTGTTTGTTCAAAAGTGCCGCCGCGCACTGCGACGCCTGCAAGGACACCGTTTGCTCCACGTTGGCGGACGTCGGCGCCAACTACCGATTTGAGCAGGTCCTGTACGCTTTCGACTGCTTGCCGTTCGATTTCCTCGCGCGATATTATCGCCACTATTTTTGCGGTCTGATTTAGCGTCAGACCGGCTCTGGTAGCGGAAACCGTAATCTCGTCGAGGTCGCGCTCCGGCACAGTCAGGTCTGATTGTGCGATGCTGTCCTGCCGTGATGCGATGGTTCTGCTTTGAGCCGAGGCTCCGGTCGAGGCTGCGAAAGTGAGCGTGCAACCGGCTACCACGCCGATATTTACCATTTTATGCATGCTGTTGAAGGCTGCATACGATTTGCGGACAAACCGTTTGAAACGGAAGGCTTTCCGCTTCATCAAATTGTTTTGTTTCATAAATGAAATGTTTAAAAATTAAAAAAGCCCTGAATTTTCGTTCAGGGCTGCAAAATTACTTCAAATTTTTGAAATAATTGCTATAAAGTTTTTGATTTTTTCATTGTTTTATACAACGGACGGGAAATCCCATGCCTCTGTATGAATAGACCGAAGTTTGTATTCGCGTGGTAGTCAAACCCAAAACCGCCGCTTTTACCTTATCGCCCTCGTTGCTGGATGTATGCAAGGCGGCAGAACTTGACCAGTAATAACCGACAGTTGCGCCGCTGCCGGCGGCGGTAGAGTTATCCAAATTTCCGGTATCTGCTTTTCGCTTTGCCGACTTCGGAAAAATAACTTGCTTTGAAACATCTTTATCTGAACCGACTCCGTAAGTTACCACATAAGTTCCCGATACTACGAAATCGCGGTGGCTGCGCCATTGCCATGTATTTTGGGTAGCGTCGGCCGCTGTGCCGTCTGCGATTGTTCCTTGATATATTTGCGCCCATTCGTCCCGGCTCGGCACTCGCCAGCCCGAAGGGCAGGGGTCGTTTACAGTTTTGGTTTTCTCGTTCCATAGAGCGGGATTGTTGTCGGTTGTCCAGTCGGTGCGATTATTAATGAATTTCTGAACATATTCGGCAGGCGCGTTGATTTGTCCGTTAGCGTCGTAAGTAATAGCGCTGTCGTAAATCTTTTTTTCAGAACTTCCTGCGTCAAATCGAATCTCGTGATTGGTCGGATTTTTTCCCCACACAATCTTTTCATAGCCGTTAGCCTGCCGTCCCCACTGATAGAGGTCGCCCAAATCGCCGGCGTCGTTAAGTTTGTCGGCCGGAGTTCCCGATGCGGCGTTATATGCTCCGTATTCCGCTCCCAGATTGGCGTGGGCAATCTGAATCGTGCCGGTTGGCGTTTTCAAAGTAACGGGAATCAGCCCGCTGTTAGCCGCAGCGATAGCATCCAACTGCGCTTTATCGCCGAGATGTATAAATATTATTGCCGGAAAAGACGCTTCTTTTGTTGAAGTGTAATCGCCGTTGTAAATCACGCATTTGTAAACCACGCTGTCCATATTTTGGTTGTAAGCCCAGGAATTGATGTGAAGCGCCTGGCGCACCGAATCGATAAGCATTTCCCAATCGCCGGTATTTTCTTTTTTATACCACTGGTAAGTGCAATGTTTGTCGTCGTCGTCCGCAGATGAGGCATAAACCGAAAGTTCCTGCTGCTGAAAAGTGTACATCGCCGTAATAAATCCGTCGGTGTAATAATCGCATGAGAGCGGGGCAGAGTACCAGTATTCGCAAAGGCATTTCCACTCGTCGCCCTTCCATACATAAACTCCTTCGCCGTAGGGAAGCAGGTTTTTGTTGGTATTGTAAACTGTCGCGCCCGTAAAGTCCGTATTTTGAGTATCGTTCACTCCGGCTTGAATTCCGGGAAATACCGCAGGATTATCAGTCGGGATGCGGTTCATCGCGGTCAGTTCGACATTTGCGAGCACTAATGCGCCTTTTTTTGCGGAGTTCAGGTCGAGCAATGCTCCCGCAACAGCCGGAGTGTTTCCGCCGATACGAACCTGTCCGTTTAATGCAAATCCTGCTCCCAGCGCGAGAAGCAGTAAACATATATTTTTGATTTTCTGTTTCATTTTTTTTAATTTTAGATACACTTTACAATATTAAAATTGCAATCTATTTAATTGCTTTTGCATTTCAGACGAATCCATTGTTCGCCGTTCCAGAGATACAGACCGATATAAATTTTCTTTGCGGGGTCGGCATTGTCCACTTCATTGGAATTCCATACCAATGCGCCTTTCAGGGCTGTTTTTTCTTCGTCGGTCAAGGGGGCTGAAATCCGCACAAACGAAGCGGGGATTTCGTCGAGCGAGGTCAGTTGCACGTTCGACAGCACAAGTCCGCCTTTTTTCGAGGAGTTAAGGTCGAGCGCCGCGCCGTCGCGGGGAGCGCTGTCGTCGCCGATTTTTACCTGCGCATCGGCATAAGCCGCGCCAATAAAGATAAACGCCACAAGCGCAAGAATCGTCCGAAGCGTTTTTACGCCTCTGCAATTAATTTCATTCATAAAACCTAATATAATTTAATTTATTAATCTTTCGGCAATTCGCCGCTCAAACATTCCCATTTTCTGCCTGTCCAGACGTAGATTCCGGGAATCAAGCCCTCGGCGTGATTTTCCGTTGTGTTAAATATCAGAGTGCCGGCTAATTCCGGGTTGACGTCCCGTTTTTCGTTCGGCACCCCGTGAAATGCGCCCGGCAAATCCGGGATTTTTGTCGTATCAGAAAGAGCCACATTCGAGAGAATCAACGCTCCTTTTATACTTCCTGCGCCTGCCGTCGTTCCGCCGCCGTTCAGGTCGAGCAATGCTCCGCGTGCAGGGTCTGCAAGCGAGCCGATAGTTACTTGTGCATCAATGCTATTCTCATTAAATAGCAAAAAAATTGTGCAGATTGATAAAAAGTGAATAATATTTTGTTTCATTTTGCATGTTTTTTTGTACTAATACCTTAATTGAAAATTTTGTGCAAAAGTATAGCAATTTATTATACTAATCAAGACTTTTTAGTCCGATAGCAAAATAAATATGACATTATATGAGCATAATCAAAGGCGTACTTTGTCAAAAATATGGAATAATAGGAGAGATTATATTTTATTAGAATAATAAGGCGGAAAAATCAGGGTAAATAATCAAAATTATGGAATAAAAAAATGGCTGCACTGTGGATGTGATAAAACTCCGTATGACAGGATTTGAGGGCTTTCCCGTGTTTGTAATCCGCCGTTGCGCAAGCGCAATATCCGCATTTAAGGACGCGGCCCGCCATTCCCGGGAAGGCTTGTCTCGGAATTTCTTATTATTTTGATGAGTTTTCCAATCGACAATGCAACCATACTTACAAACACCGCTTATTTCAATGCAAAGATAAGCATTATTTTTAATCCAACAAACAATCTGTCAGAAAAAATCAAAATTTATGAAAAAAAGGCGCAAAGAAACTCATTCTTCGCGCCTTTAACCAATTTTGAGGCTATTTTATTGTTCGCTTCCTCCGGTTTTGCTGTTGTATATTTTATCGAACTGGTCGTATTTGTCGAACTGTTTTACCTGATAGTAAATCATACGCAGCGCGTTAATTGTTTTCAGGTCGTCGCCGTTGAGGTCGTATGCTTTCTCGAAATACGGCAGAGCCTTGCTCATATAGTCGGTCGATTCCAGCAAGAGTTTGTCGGATACGGCTTTATCTTTGCTTTCGTCGGCTGCGGTGCGTTTTTCAACTGCGAGGTTGAAGAATATGCGTCCGAGGTCGGAATTGAAAGAAGCATTTTTATTGCCTTCGAGTTCGACTGCTTTTTTCAGGTTTTCAATCGATTTGTCGATATACTGCTGCGCTCCGGCGGCATTCTTGTCTTCCTGCGAGTTGTACTGGATTTCGTAAACCTGTCCGAGGAGGTTGTAGAACTGTCCGTTTTCGGGTTCTTTGGCGATTGCCGCATCAAGATAGGCTACTGCTTCGTTATAATTCCCCCCCTGAATCGACTGGTTAATCATTCCGCGCAGGAAATCACCGTTGGTCGGGAATTTTTCATAACCGGCCTTGATAGCGGTGTTGTAACCTTGCGTATCGTTCATGGCGTTGTATTCGCGGGCGATATTGGTGTAAAGTTCTTCTTCCAAGCCTTCGGGGAACTGGTGTCCTTTCAGGCCTTCCAGAATTTCGATAGCGGCCGGATGATTGGGGATGTAAGCGGCTGCAATTCCGGCGTAGTAGCGGATTTGCGTTTCCGTGGAATCGGCGGGCTGATTTTCCCACTGTTCGCCTTTCATCAGGTCAACGGTTTTTAAATCGCCGTAGAGTTTCAGCAGGTCGTAGGCTTTCTGATACTCCTTATTATTATAGTAATATACGCCTGCATTGTAATACGAGGCGCGGTCAGCCTTGATAATCGACTTTATGTCCTTGATGAACTTGGGCTTAACCTTGCCTTTGGCATCGGGCAACTGGTCGAGTTCGGCTGCTTTTTCGAGATATGGCCAAATATTGGCCAATGCGCTGTACATCACGGCTTCATCGGGTTTTTGTCCTAACAGTTCTTTCGTTTTTTCGAGGTCGAACTGTTTGTCTTCAATCTGACCGGCCACAAACCACGTTTCGGCCTGGTCTTTTGTTTCCGGGTTTTCGAGCGCTTCCTTTATCAGAGAGCGGGCTTCCGCAATGTTGGGATTGCTGCCTTTAATTTCATTTTTTGCAGCGCTGACTGTCTTTTTTTGTCCGAAGGACAAACCGACAACAAAACACAATACTCCTGTAAATATTACCTTTTTCATGACTTTATAAAAATGTTAATTTTTTCGCCGTAAAATTATAAATTAATTATTAATATCATCCAAATCTGATTGATTTTCTGCATTATTTATATCAGAATCGGGATTTTCTTCCGTTTTTTCGTCATTTTCGTCTGCTTCGGGTTCCGACATTACCTTGCAAACGGAGGCTATTTCATCGTTCCGTTTTTCGAGGTTGATGAGGCGGACGCCCTGCGCGGCGCGGCCGATAATGTTGATGCCGGCGACTGAAAGCCGGATTGCGACGCCCGATTTGTTGATAATCATCAGGTCGTTGTCGTCGGTAACGGTTTTGATGCCGACCAAAAGGCCGGTTTTTTCGGTAACGTTCAGCGTTTTAACGCCTTTTCCGCCGCGGTTGGTGATGCGGTAAGCATCAATCAGCGAGCGTTTTCCGTAGCCGTTTTCCGAAACTACCAGAATTGTTTCCTTTTCTATGTCTTTTATGCAGACCATTCCTACTACTTCGTCGTTTCCGCCGTCGAGCGTCATGCCTTTAACGCCTGCCGCGGTGCGTCCCATACTGCGGACTTTGCTTTCGTTGAAGCGGATTGCGCGGCCGTTGCGGTTGGCAAGCACTATTTCGTTATGGCCGTTAGTCATGCGGACGCCTATTAGTTCGTCGTTTTCGTGCAGCGTGATGGCGTTTACTCCGTTTGCCCGCGGCCGGGAATAGGCTTCGAGCAGCGTCTTTTTGATTACGCCTTGTTTGGTGCAGAACATCAGGTAGTGCGAATTGACGAAAGCCGTGTCGTTCAGCAGTTTGACGCGGATGAAAGCGTTCACGCGGTCGTCCTGTTCGATGTTGAGCAGGTTTTGGATTGCGCGTCCTTTCGAGGTTTTTGTGCCTTCGGGGATGTCGTAAACTTTCAGCCAGAAGCATTTTCCTTTTTGCGTGAAAAGCAGCATTGTAGCGTGCATCGAGGCCGGATATATATATTCTACGAAATCTTCGTCGCGGGTTTCCGAGCCTTTTGCTCCCACGCCTCCGCGGTTTTGCGAGCGGAACTCGGCTAATGGGGTGCGTTTGATGTATCCGAGGTGGGAAATGGTTATTACCATTTCGTCGTCGGCGTAAAAATCTTCGGGATTAAATTCTTCGGTGGCGTACTGAATGTCGGTTTTGCGGTCGTCGCCGTATTTATCGCGGATTTCGATGAGTTCGGTTTCTATGACCTGCATCAAATGGTCTTCGTTGGCCAAAATATCTTTCAGGTCGGCAATCAGTTTCTGCACTTCTTCGTATTCGGCGTGCAGTTTGTCCTGTTCGAGGCCGGTCAGTTGGCGGAGGCGCATTTCCACTATTGCGCGAGCCTGAACTTCCGACAGGCTGAAACGTTCCATAAGCCGCTCTATGGCTTCGTTAGGGCTTTGCGAGGAGCGGATTATCTGGATTACTTCGTCGATATTGTCGGACGCGATGATGAGGCCTTCCAAGATGTGGGCGCGTTCTTCGGCTTTGCGGAGTTCGTACTGTGTGCGCCGGGTAACGACGTCCACGCGGTGTTCGACGAAATATTTTATCAAATCTTTCAGGTTCAGCGTTCTGGGGCGGCCTTTTACGAGGGCTACGTTATTGACGCTGAACGATGATTGCAGGGCTGTGAGTTTGTAGAGTTTGTTCAGCACGACGCTGGAATTGCCGTCGCGTTTGATATCGACCACGATTCGCATGCCTTCGCGGTCGCTTTCGTCGTTCACATTCGATATTCCTTCAATCCTTTTTTCTTCCACCAAATCGGCTATATGCTTGATTAATTCGGCTTTATTGACGAGATAGGGGATTTCGGATATTACTATTTTTTCGCGGTTGTCGTGAACTTCAATTTCGGCTTTTCCGCGCATCACGATTCGTCCGCGGCCGGTTTCAAATGCGTCTTTAACGCCTGCGTAGCCGTAAATGGTGCCTCCGGTGGGGAAATCGGGGGCTTTTATGTGTTCCATCAATCCGGCTATGTCAATTTCGCCTTTTGCGTCGATGTAGGCCAGAGTTGCGTTTATACATTCCGTCAGGTTGTGGGGCGGCATATTTGTAGCCATACCTACGGCAATACCCGACGAGCCGTTGAGCAGCAGGTTTGGGATTCGCGTCGGCAAGACGGAAGGTTCTTTGCCTTTATCGTCGTAAGTCAGTTGCCAGTCGATTGTTTCTTTTTCTATATCGCGGAGCATTTCTTCCGAGAGGCGGGTCATGCGGGCTTCGGTATAACGCATTGCCGCGGCCGAATCGCCGTCAACAGAGCCGAAGTTTCCCTGACCGTCAACCAGACGGTAGCGCATAATCCATTCCTGCGCGAGGCGTACCAGAGTTCCATAAATCGACGAATCGCCGTGCGGATGGTACTTACCCATCACGTCGCCCACGATGCGGGCTGATTTCTTATATGGTTTATCGGGGGTGCTTCCGGTCTCGTTCATCCCGAACAAAACTCTTCGATGAACAGGTTTCAGTCCGTCCCTCACATCCGGCAAGGCGCGGGAAACGATGACCGACATAGAATAGTCTATGTATGCCGATTTCATCTGGTCTTCAATGTCTATCCGGATGATTCTGTCTTGATTATCAGTCATTTATAAAAAATTTAGTGTAAATTTTGCCTTCAAAAAAGCACGCTAAATTACAACTTTTTTTTGATATATGAAAATTTTTTTGATTTTTTCCCCTGATAATTTTATCCTTGACCCTTTCCTCTCTGCCAAATTTGCAGTATTTTTGCTTTGGAATAGATTTTGCCAAAAAAAAATATTACTTTTGCACCCAGATTATAAAATATTATGATTAGAAAGAATTTTACCGACAGTGTGAAAAATGTGCTGATGTTCAGCCGCGAAGAAGCCGGACGCCTGCACAATAACCGCGTGGGCGCCGAGCATATCTTGCTCGGAATGTTGCGCGACCGCAACGGTAAGGCTTCCGGAATATTCCAAAAATTAGGCGTTAGCGCCGAAGATTTGAAACTCTCGCTCGATAACGAACTGTTTGAGGACGGAAAAGCCGCTGCCGAAAATCAGGTAACAATGGATAAAAACATCGAAAGCATACTCCGAATCAGCGTCTTGGAATCAATGAACCTGAAAAGCAAGGAAACCGATACAGAACATCTTCTGCTCGCTATCCTGAAAGAAAACAACACGCTGGCTTCCAGAATTTTAGATAAATATTCCATTTCTTACGGCCGGGTATTTGAACTGCTGACCGGAAAAAGCGCTCCCGAACAGAAACTGCAACCCCAAATGGGCGGCGGTTTTACCGATGACGACGACGATGACGACGACGACCGCTTCTCGGCCAAGAAAAAAGAACCCGCCAAAAGCGGCTCATCGAAAACGAGCGACACGCCGATTATCGACAGTTTCAGCGTGGACCTGACAAAGGCCGCCGAAGACAACCGCCTCGACCCAATCGTTGGCCGCGAAAAAGAAATAGAAAGGCTGGCGCAAATTTTGAGCCGCAGAAAGAAAAACAATCCCGTCCTGATAGGCGAGCCGGGCGTCGGAAAATCGGCAATAGTCGAGGGTTTGGCCGCAAGAATAGTGCAGAGGAAAGTTTCCCGCGTGCTGTTCGACAAACGCCTCGTGAACCTCGATATGGCTTCCATCGTGGCAGGAACAAAATACCGCGGACAGTTTGAGGAACGCATAAAGGCTATACTCAACGAGTTATCGAAAAATCCCAATGTCATTTTGTTTATCGACGAAATACATACTATAATAGGAGCAGGCGGAGCCTCCGGTTCGATGGATGCGGCAAATATGCTGAAACCCGCGCTCGCAAGAGGCGAAATCCAGTGTATCGGCGCCACAACCCTCGACGAATACCGCAAGAGCATTGAACGGGACGGCGCATTGGAACGGCGTTTCCAGAAAATTATGGTTGACCCCACGACCGCCGAAGAAACGCTCCAAATCCTCGAAAACATAAAAGACAAATACGAAGACCATCACAACGTTGCATACACCCCCGAAGCGCTGCAAGCCTGCGTCCGCCTGACCGACCGCTACATCAGCGACCGCAATTTCCCCGACAAGGCGATTGACGCGCTCGACGAGGCCGGTTCGAGAACCCACATCTCGAATATCGTTGTGCCGAAAGATATTGAGGAACTCGAAGCACAGATAGAAGATGTAAAACAAACCAAACTGCAAGCGGTAAAAGCCCAGAACTTCGAGTTGGCAGCCGGATTCCGCGACCGCGAACGCCAAATGCTGCTCGACCTCGAAAATTACAAAAACCAGTGGGAAAAAGACCTGAACATAAACCGCCAAACAGTTGATGAAGATATTGTAGCAGAAGTAGTTGCGATGATTTCCGGAGTGCCTGTCCAACGGATTGCAAAGGCCGAAAACCAGAAACTGCTCGAAATGGAAAGCGTCCTGAAAGCCAATGTTATCGGGCAGGACGAGGCCGTCGGCAAACTTGTGAAGGCCATACAGCGCAACCGAATCGGGCTGAAAGACCCTGCAAAGCCAATCGGCGTTTTTATGTTCCTTGGGCCTACCGGCGTGGGTAAAACCCATTTAGCCAAGAAGTTGGCCGAATATCTTTTCGACTCGGCCGACACCCTGATACGTATAGATATGAGCGAATATATGGAAAAATTTTCCGTTTCGCGCCTCATCGGAGCGCCTCCGGGATACGTGGGCTACGAAGAAGGCGGACAACTGACCGAAAAAGTGCGCCGCAAGCCCTATTCGGTGGTTTTGCTCGACGAAATTGAAAAAGCCCATCCCGACGTGTTCAACATCCTGCTGCAAGTGATGGACGAAGGCCGTTTGACCGACAGCCTCGGCCGCCGAATCGACTTCAAAAACACAATATTAATAATGACGTCCAACGTCGGAACGCGGCAGTTGAAAGACTTCGGACGCGGAATCGGCTTTGAAACCAATTCCTCGGTCAGCGACCGCGAATATTCGCGCAGCGTGATACAAAAGGCTCTGAATAAGGCGTTTGCGCCGGAATTTATCAACCGCGTGGACGATATTGTGATGTTCGACCAGTTGGATAAGGAAGCAATTTACAAAATCATAGACATCGAATTGTCAGGCTTTTACAAGCGAATAAAAGGCTTGGGCTACAAGTTCGAGATTTCGGACAAGGCCAAGGAATTTATCGCTTCCAAAGGATACGACGTGCAGTTCGGCGCCCGCCCGCTGAAACGGGCTATCCAAAAGTATTTGGAAGACGAACTCGCCGAAATGATTATCAAATCGAATATCCGCGAAGGCGACCTGATAAAGGTGGATTTCGACGAAACAGAAAACAAAATCACAACCAAAATAGTTTCATTAGAAGAAGAACCGGCCTAATTCAAATTTTAATTTTACTCTAATTTTCGGCAGGGACGCAAGGCAAAAATCTTGCATCCCTGCTGTTTTTTTTTGATAAATTTCCCATTTTTTCTTTCGTATCCCAAAAAAAATAACTAAATTTGCACGCAATAAAAATTAAACAATACCTGTTATGTCATTTATTGCAGAAAAAGTTGTAATGGACGGATTAACATTCGACGACGTACTGTTAATCCCCGCATATTCAGAGGTTTTGCCGCGCAACGTTGAACTCGCGACCAAATTTTCAAGAAATATCAGTTTAAATATCCCTATGGTTTCCGCCGCTATGGATACGGTTACGGAAGCCAAACTCGCTATCGCCATCGCCCGCGAAGGCGGAATCGGCGTAATCCACAAAAATATGAGCATCGAGGAGCAGGCCAAGCAGGTGCGCTCCGTAAAACGCGCCGAAAACGGTATGATTTCCAATCCCGTGAACATCAAGAAGGAAAAAACCGTTGGCGACGCCCTGGCTCTGATGGCGGAATATAAAATCGGCGGAATACCGGTAGTGGACGACAAAAATCATTTAGTCGGAATCGTAACCAACCGCGACCTCCGCTTCCAGCGCGATATGAGCCTGCCGGTCAGCGAGGTAATGACTTCGGCCGACCGTCTGGTAACAACCAATCAAACGACCGATATGCAGTCGGCTGCCGACATCCTGCAAGCCCACAAAATCGAAAAACTGCCGGTAGTCGATGGCGACAACAAATTAGTCGGCCTCATCACTTACAAAGACATCACGAAAGCCAAAGATAAACCCTTCGCCTGCAAGGACGAACGCGGACGATTGCGCGTAGCGGCCGGCGTAGGCGTAACTTTCGACACTTTCGACCGCATCGCAGCCCTCGTGGAAGCCGGAGCAGACGCAATAGTCATCGACACGGCGCACGGACATTCGCGGGGCGTAATCGACACGCTGAAAGAGGCTAAAAAACGCTTCCCAAGCATAGATATTGTCGTAGGAAACATCGCAACGGCAGCCGCCGCCCGCGCCCTCGCCGACGCAGGAGCCGACGGCATAAAAGTCGGAATCGGCCCCGGCTCTATCTGCACAACCCGCATAATCGCAGGAGTAGGAGTTCCGCAACTGTCGGCTATTTACGACGTAGCCAAAGAACTGAAAGGCAGCGGAATACCGATTATCGCCGACGGCGGACTGCGCTATTCGGGCGATATTGTGAAAGCCCTTGCAGCCGGCGGCTGGTCGGTTATGATGGGTTCGCTGCTGGCCGGAGTGGAAGAATCGCCGGGCGAAACTATCATCTACAACGGCCGTAAATTCAAGACTTACCGTGGAATGGGTTCGCTCGAAGCAATGCAGAAAGGCTCGAAAGACCGCTATTTTCAGGATGTGGAAGACGACATCAAAAAACTCGTTCCGGAAGGCATCGCAGCCCGCGTGCCGTTCAAGGGCGCTCTGTTTGAGGTTATCTATCAGATGGTTGGCGGCCTCCGCGCAGGAATGGGCTATTGCGGAGCAAAAAATATAGAAGCGCTCCACGAGGCCAAATTTACCCGGATAACAAACGCCGGAGTAGAGGAAAGCCACCCGCACGACGTAACAATTACGCAGGAAGCGCCTAATTACAGTTACAATCGAGGTTGAGGCCGGAATTGCAGCCTGATTTTATTCCGCTATACAATAAACGATAGGAAAAATCGTTATTAAATAGATAAATTTTTTATTTTTTTATATGAAAAGGAATATTTTTTTTGTTGTCTTGCTGTTCTGCGCAGTTTCGCTGGCCGCGCAGAGCGACGACCCTGTAATTATGACCATTAACGGAAAGGAAATCCGTAAGTCGGAATTTGAGTACAGTTACAGCAAAAACAACAACGACGACGTGATAGAGAAAAAAACTCTGCCCGAATACGTCGAATTGTTTGAAAACCTGAAATTTAAGGTAATGGAAGCCGAAGCGGAAGGGATGGATACTACCGAAGCGTTCAGGTCGGAATTTAACGATTACCGGCTGCAATTAGCCCGCCAGTACCTCAACGAACCCGTTACCGACGAAGCCCTGTTGAGAAAAGAATATGACAGAATGTCAGAAATTGTAGAGATAAGCCATCTGTTCATAGCCTATCCCGAATCGCTGAATCTTCACATCTTGCCGGCCGACACGCTTGCAGCCTACAAAAAGGCCGTCCAACTGAACAACCGCATAGCAAAAGGCGAAGATTTTGAAAAACTTGTTCGCGAATTTTCCGACGACAAGGAGGTTGCCGAAGCCGCCCGTCCCGGCTATCTGGGATGGTACAAGGCTTTGCAACTCGTTCCGGCGCTCGAAGACCTTGCTTATGCCGTTCCGGTGGGCAAAACGGGCATCGGACGCTCCAATTTCGGATACCATATTATAAAAGTTCACGCCCGCCGCTCGATTCCCGGACAAATCCGCATAGCGCACATCGTGGTTAAGCAGGCCGAAAACGATTCTACCGGCGAAGCCGAAAAGAAAATCAACGATATTTACGCCCGCCTCGCTGCCGGCGAAGATTTTGCAGAATTGGCAAAGAATTTTTCGGACGACAAGGAAAACGCTTCCAAAGGCGGCGAACTCGGCTGGATTTCATTCGGCGACATAATTGCCGATTTTCAGAATCAGGTTTTTGCCCTGAAAAATCCGGGCGATTACACCAAACCATTTAAGACGGCCATCGGCTGGCATATCGCCAAATTACTCGAAACCAAGCCATTAGATAGTTTCGAGAGCAAACGCGACGAAATAGAAAAACGCCTGATTAGCGGAGGTTTTTCGCTCCAACTGCAAAAACAGAAAATCGACGACTGGAAAGCCGAAAACCATTTCGAGAAAAACGAGGCCGCTTACCGCAACCTGATGACGACCGCAAACACAATTTATCCGGGCGACAGCGCATTTTACAGCCTGTATGAAAACTCGCCAGAAACGCTGTTTACCGTTGAAGGACAGGCATATCCTATATCCGATTTCATCGTGCTTTTCAAGAAAAATCCGCGTTCGACGTACTCGCTTTCGGTTGATAATTTGGATGAACACATCCGCCAGTTCGAGTTTAACAGCCTCTACGAAACAGAAGACAGGATGCTGGAAAGCCGCTATCCCGAATTTCGCGATTTGGTGCGCGAATACCGCGACGCAATCCTGATGTTCAACATCAGCAGCCAGGAAGTCTGGGACAAGGCCGCCGCCGATACCGAAGGTCTGGAACGCTTTTTCGCGGCCAACCGCTCGAATTATGCGTGGTCGGAACCGCATTTCAAGGGTTACGCCGTAGAAGTGAAAGACGCAAAAACCAAAAAACAGATTCAGAAAGAAATCAAAAAAATGACCCCCGAAGCGGCTGTGGAATATATGAACGAAAATTACCGCGTGGGCGACGTGAACCACGTCCGCATTACGCAGGGACTTTTCAAGCAGGGCGACAACAAAATAGTTGACGAACTCGCTTTCAAAGGCGCAAAAGCCACGGCTGACAGCGAATTTCAGGATTATTTCATCCTCGGCAAAGTTTTGGACGCTCCCGAATCGTACAGCGACGTGCGGGGACTCGTAGTGGCTGATTATCAGGACTATTTGGAACAGGAATGGCTGAAAACTTTGAGGTCGAAATATAAGGTCGAAATTAACGAAAAAGTGTTAAATACACTGAAATAATGTTTTTTAGCGCAAAATGAATCGTTTTTTTGCAATTATCATTGTATCTTTGCTGCTGTTTTCGTGCAAGCCCCACAGGGGCGAAGCCGACAACCCCGCAGTGGCGAAGGTTGGAAACAATGTGTTGCTCAAAGACGAAGTTACGGCCAATTTGCCCTCGAATCTCTCGCCGGAAGACAGCCTGATAATGGCTAACCACTACATCAGGACGTGGATTGACAATGTACTGCTCTACGCGGTGGCTTCCGATAATATCGACAATATGGAGGAAATTGACCGCCTGACGGAAGAATACCGCCGCTCCCTTGTCGTTTACCGCTATCAGGAGCAGTTGGTCAACGAGAAAATGCCGAAAAACGTGGACGAACAGAAACTGCACGATTTTTACGACCGCAACAGCGATATGTTTATCCTCGACCGCCCTCTGTTTAAGGGGCTTATGCTGACCGTGCCGGACAATTCGCCGAATATCGAATATCTGCGATACTGGTGCCGGGCGCTTAATGTTTCGAGGAAGAAAATTGAGGCTTATTGCGCTAAAAATAAGGATGTTACGGCTTATTTTATCGACGATTGGACGGATGCCGCCGCCTTTGCCCGCGAATCGTGGCCAATAGAAGGCGACGACCTGCAAACTCTGGTCAAAACATCGAAACTCGTCGAGCGCAGGGAACCGAAATATTACTGCTTCCTCGCTGTTTCAGACGTTTTGGAACCGGGCGAAACCGCGCCTTTTGAATATGCAAAAGAGGCAGTGCGTTCGGTAGTTTTCAACCAGCAGAAAATAGATTTTCTGAAAAAAACGCAGGACGACCTTTACAAAAGGGCTTCGAGCAGAGGGGAAATAGAAATTTTTAACGAATAAAAGTTTAAACTTAAAATATAAATGAGAAAAAATCTCTTTTTAATTGCAATTTTGATTGCTTTTTCCGGCATTCAGGCGCTGCACGCGCAGGATAATCTGATTGACGGCGTAGTCTGGGTTGTCGGCGACGACGCAATCCTGAAATCCGACGTCGAAAATACCATTATGGAATATCAGATGTACGATGAACCTATAAACGGCGACCCGCGTTGCGTAATACCCGAAAGGCTTGCCGAACAGAAACTCTTCCTGCATCAGGCTAAATTGGACAGCATCGAGCCTAATGAACGCTGGGTTTCGGCCTATCTCGATTACCGTATGGGACAGATTCTCGACCGATACGGAAGCAAAGAAGCCGCCGAAGATATTTTGGGTCCCCTGAATAAATTTCGCGAACAGCAAATAGAATCCTTGCGCGAACAAAGCCAGATTCAGCAAATGCAGGAAAAACTGAAAAAAGATATAGCAGTAACTCCTTCTGAAATAAGGGCTTACTATAATAAATTGCCGAAAGATACCATCCCCTTTATCCCGACTACGGTAGAGGTGCAGATTATAACATTTGAGCCGACGCCGACAATAGAGGAAGTGGATGCGGTAAAAAAACAGTTGCGCGAATATACCGACCGCGTTACCCGCGGCGAAGTGCAGTTCTCGACCTTGGCAACCATCAATTCCGACGACCGAGAAACATCCCGACGCGGCGGCGAAACAGGATTTATGGCCAAATCGATGCTGCAATCGGAATACGCGGCTGTGGCATTCGACCTCAGCGACCCCGCGAAAGTATCGCGGATAGTGGAAACCGACGAAGGTTACTACATCTTGCAACTGATAGAGAAACGCGGCGACCGCATCAATGTCCGTCAAATCCTGAAACGCCCGAAAATCACTGCCGAAGAAATTAAGCGGAAAACGGAACTCCTTGATTCCCTGCGCCTTCTGATAGAGGATGAAAAAACTACTTTTGAAAAAGCCGCTATCTGGTCGAGCGACAAAAATTCGCGTATGAACCAGGGAATTATGGTCAATACTAAGGGCAGCGAACAGGAAAACCTGCGCTACGGCACTTCGCGCTTCGAGATGAGCGAACTCCCGCCCGACATCGGCAAAATCGTCGTCAATATGAACGTCGGCGATATTTCAAAGCCTTTCCTGATGACTAACGACAAGCAAAAACAGGAAATTGCGATAGTGAAACTGAAATCGCGCGTCGAACGGCACAAAGCCAGCCTGACCGAAGATTTCCAGTCCATCAAGGCCATGGCATTGAACCAGAAACAGCAGGACGTTCTTTCGAAATGGATTGCAAAAAAACAGAAAGAAACGTATATCCGCATCAACGACGAATGGAAAAATTGCGATTTTGAGAGCGATGGATGGGTGGTGCAGAAATAAGAAAGGAACATTCCTCCTGTTCTTTCTTGTTGGAGCCATCTTCTGGGGAATGTCGCAAACGCCTGCCCGAAAGTCCGTTAATGCCAATAAAATAATTATTCTTCACGCCGATTCGATGGAACTCTCGCAAGAGAGGAAAGATATTTATATCCTGCGCGGAAACGTGCAGTTCCGCCACGACAGCGCCTATATGTATTGCGATAGCGCCTACTTTTCGGAACTCGCAAATACCATGGACGCTTACAGCAATGTCCGCATCAATCAGGGCGATACGCTCTCGCTTGTCGGCGATTCGATGAATTACATCGGCAACCTTTACCTTGCCAAAATGTACGACAATATAATAATGTACAGCCGCAACGACAACCTCACCCTTTATACCGATAACCTTGATTACGACCGCAAAGCCAACATTGCCTACTATTATTATGGAGGCACTGTAACCGACCCGCAAAACGAACTCACCTCGAATTACGGCAGTTACGCCCCGAACACAAAAATGGCGACTTTCAAGGGCGATGTGCAATTGGTAAATCAGGATATGGAAACGCAGGATACCATTTTTGTCCTCACTACCGATACGCTGAATTACAATACTCAAACGAGAATCGCTTATATAATAAGCCCTTCCGTAATAGAATCCGACAGCGGGAAAGTTTATTCTTCGCGCGGCTGGTACAACACTGCCGAAAACCGCTCGATGCTTTACGACCGCTCGATAGTCGAAAGTAAAGATAAAACAAAAACTATGACCGCCGATTCCATTTTTTACGACCGCGCAGGCGGAATTGTCGAAGGTTTTGTCGATATGATTCTGACCGACACGGCGCGGCGTGCGATGCTTACCGGAAATTACGGATTCTACGACGAGAACCGCAAATATGCCTTTGCTACCGATTCGGCCTTAGTCATCGAATATTCCCAACCCGATTCGCTGTTTTGCCACGCCGATTCGGTTTTTATGGAACAGGATGCACTTGGCCGGCAGGAAGTCAGGGCTTATTACGGAGTCAGGTTTTACCGTACTGATATTCAGGGAGTTTGCGATTCCATGCGTTTCAATAATGCCGATTCGGTGCTTTATATGTACAAAAATCCGGTTCTCTGGAATACGGCTTACCAGATTCACGGCGACACGATGCAAATCTTCTTCAACGACAGCACGATAGAGCGGATGGACGTCCTGAATTACTCGTTTGTGATAGAAGAAAAAGACAGTTCGTATTTCAACCAAATAAAGGGGCGCGAACTGAACGCATTTTTCCTCGCAGGCGAACTCTATCACGTGGATGTAACCGGCAATGCCGAAATGATTTATTATCCTGTGGATGAGAAAGATGCGTCTTTCCTTGGCCGTTACCGCACAATCACAACTTATATGGGAATCGACGTGAAAAACCGCAAACCGGCACGTATCGTCTGGTGGCCTAATCCCGACCTGAAAGCCATCCCGATGCCCGACCTGACTTCCGACGACAAGTTCCTGAAAGGCTTCGTCAATTACGATTACCTGCGTCCGAAAGACAAGATGGACGTTTTCAGCAAAATAAAAATGAAAGAAACTGATGTTGTGGTGCAGCCGCGCCGACAGGGGCGTTCGCGAGGCGGACGATGAAAATGCGGCATTTTTTGCAGTTATTACCAAAATTTTTACTAATTTTGTATAATGTTTAAGACAAACAGGGATTTACACTAAAACGTAATGAGCGATATAATTCATCTTCTTAACGATTCGATAGCCAACCAGATAGCGGCCGGCGAGGTTATTCAGCGGCCGGCTTCGGTAGTTAAAGAATTGGTCGAAAACGCGGTTGATGCGGGAGCCGACGCAATTCACGTACTCGTAAAAGACGCCGGACGCACGCTGATTCAGGTTGCGGACAACGGCAAAGGAATGTCGGAAACCGACGCTCGAATGGCTTTTGAACGGCACGCAACCTCGAAAATCACTTCGGCCGACGACCTTTTTTCGCTCCGGACGCTGGGTTTCCGTGGCGAAGCGCTGGCCTCAATCGCGGCCGTAGCGCAAGTAGAACTGAAAACCTCGCTTCGCGGCGAAGCAACCGGCTCTCAAATCGAAATCGCGGCGTCCCAACTCGAATCGCAACAGACCATTGCAGGCGTAGAAGGCAGCATTTTTTCGGTTAAAAACCTGTTTTTCAACGTTCCGGCGAGGCGTAAATTCCTGAAATCCAACGAAACGGAATTTAAAAATATTATTGTCGAGTTTGAACACGTTGCGCTCGTGAATCCGCAAATCGCTTTCACGCTGTCGCACAACGATTTGGAAGTGTTGAACCTGCCCGTTGCAAATCAAAAACAGCGAATCCTGAATATTTTCGGCAAACGGATTGAAAATCAGTTGCTTTCGCTGCACGCCGAAACTTCGCTCGTTACCGTCGGCGGATTCATCGGAACGCCCGATACTGCCCGCAAACGCGGCGCTTTGCAATATTTTTTCGTGAACAACCGCTATATGCGCCACCCCTATTTCCACAAGGCGGTTATGAACGCTTTCGAGCCTTTCATCCCGGCTGGCGAGATGCCTAACTACTTCATTTACCTCACAGTAGAGCCTTCGAGCATCGACGTGAATATTCATCCGACAAAAACAGAAATAAAATTTGAGAACGAACAGGCTGTCTGGCAAATAATTACGGCCGCGGTGAAAGAGGCTATCGGAAAGTCGAATTCGATTCCGAGCATAGTTTTCGACCAAAAAG
Source organism: Dysgonamonadaceae bacterium (assembly GCA_031272085.1). Lineage (GTDB taxonomy): Bacteria > Bacteroidota > Bacteroidia > Bacteroidales > Azobacteroidaceae > Azobacteroides. Next base: position 20,519 of record JAISUN010000017.1, read on the forward strand.
ATTCGTTCGATATTCCGGCTTATCATTCCGAGCGGATTCCGCAAAATATGGAAAGCCCGAAAATAAATCTTCATCAAGATTACAATCCGTTCAGGGACAGCATAAAATCTTCCCACACAAGCGGTTGGGAAAAACTTTACCAGCGGACGGAACCTTCCCTGCCTGACGAGAATGCCGAACCGCTGCTGAAATCGGAAGAAAAAAAATCCAATATCCTGTCGTTCAAGGGGAAATACCTGATAACCGTCCTCAAATCGGGGCTTGCGCTCATCGACCAGCGGCGGGCGCATATCCGCGTGCTTTTCGATTCGTATATGGACAGAATCAACTCGCGGCGCGGGGTTTCGCAAGGTTTGGTTTTCCCCGAAATCATCACTTTTACGCCATCCGAAGCGGCTGTCGTGCCGTTTGTCATCGACGATTTGGCGTATATCGGCTTCGATTTGGCCGACCTCGGTGCAGGTTCGTGGTCGGTAAACGGCGTTCCTTCCGGCCTCGAAAATATTGACTTGATTGAAACGCTGAAAATTTTGGTCGGCAAAGTGATAGAAACCGGCTGCGAAGTGAAAGAGGAAATTTCGGAAGCCATCGCGCTTTCGTTAGCCCAAAAAGCGGCCATTTCCTACGGAAAAATCCTGTCCGAAGACGAGGAAAACCGGCTTTTAGCCGAACTTTTCGCATCTTCTTCGCCAAATTATACTCCCGACGGGAAAAGCATTATCCTGATTCTTTCGGAAGACGAATTTTCAAAACGATTTCGATAAAATGGTAAAACCTGACTCTCTGAAAGCGTGGCTGCTCGCCGCCCGTCCCAAAACTTTGAGCGCATCCGCAACTCCGGTTGTCGCCGCTTCTGCCTTGGCTTTTCACGACGGCGGTTTCCGCTGGATTCCCGCTTTGCTATGCCTTGTTTTTGCACTGCTGGCGCAGGTTGTGTCCAATTTTGCAAATGATTATTTCGATTATCGGAAAGGCGCCGACGACGCCGAACGGCTCGGCCCGAAACGCGCCGTTGCCGAAGGCTGGATTTTGCCAAGTGCGATGCTCCGCGCAACCTTGGTTTTGCTTGCTATCGACTTGATTATAGGCCTCTTGCTCTTGCCTTACGGGGGTTGGCCGCTCGTTTTTGTAGGCCTTGCCGTCGCAGTTTTTGCGCTTGCCTATTCGGGAGGCCCATATCCGCTTGCTTATCACGGCTGGGGCGACGTTTGCGTGCTGATTTTCTTCGGAATTGTGCCGGTCGGCTTCACTTATTTTTTGCAAACCGGACATTGGACTTTTTCGGCTCTGATTTGCGGCCTTGCCTGCGGACTTGCTATTATTAACATTTTAGTAGCCAATAATTTCCGCGACAGGACGCTTGATGAAAAGGCAAACAAGCGCACTTCAATCGTCATTTTCGGCGAACGCTTCGGCAGCCTGTTTTATCTTTTCAACGGCATTGCGGCTTCGGCCTGCTGTCTTGTTTTCATCGCCGGAAAAGCGTGGTTGGCGGCCTTTTTGCCGATGATTTACCTCGTTTTTCATATCGCTACATGGATGGAAATGAAGCGGATTTGGCAGGGAAAAGCGCTCATTGCCGTCCTCGAAAAAACCGCCCGCAACGTGCTGATTTTCGGGCTTACGCTGGCTGCCGGGCTGATTTTGTGAGAGAAAAACCCTAATTTTTTTTCGATATATTTAAACTTTTCCCGCTTTTCAAGTCTAAAAAGTATTACCGGCGCACGCTTCTTGATGCCGAGATAGTATTAAATAATTGTATATGAACAAGATAACACGAGGAGTATTATTTGCGGTCATTATTTTAATTTTGGCCGGACTGTTTTTTTACCCTAAAATTAAGCAAGTTTTCTCGAAAAACGGCGAGAAAGAGAGCGTTGCTGCCGTCCGCAGCCCATTGCCCGGACGCGGCGCACAGGCGCTGAACATCAATGCGAAAGTCATTCAGCCCGAAACGCTTATCGATATGGTGCAGGCTAACAAGGCTTTGCTGTTGCCCGACGAAGAAGTTGACCTCTCATTCGAGAGTTCCGGAAAAATCACAAATATTTTCTTCCGCGAAGGCTCGGCTGTGAGGAAAGGAATGTTGCTGGCCAAAATCAACGACAATCCTTTGCAGGCGCAACTTCAAAAACTCGAAGCCCAAATTCCCCTCGCCGAAGACCGCGTTTACCGCCAGAAACAACTCCTCGAAAAAGATGCTGTCAGCAAAGAAGCATACGAACAGGTAACTACCGAACTCGAAAAACTGAAAGCCGACGTCGCCCTCGTGAAGGCTCAAATATCGCAAACCGAACTCCACGCGCCTTTCGACGGATATGTCGGCCTGCGCAACGTGAGCGAGGGAGCCTACGCTTCGCCGACAACCATTGTTACTACGCTCACGAAAGTTGTTCCTCTGAAATTGGAATTTTCCGTTCCCGAAAACAACGCAAAAGACGTGCTGCCCGGAAAACAGATACGATTCACGCTGCCGCCCGACCAAACGGAATATTCGGCGACAATCTACGCCACCGATTCGCGAATCGACCCCAACACGCTGACAATGAAAGTCCGCGCCATCTATCCGAACGCCAACGGCAAGATGCAGCCCGGCCGTTCGGCTGCCGTAACTATCTATACCAACGAGATTAAGAACGCAATCGTCATCCCCGCCGAATCGGTAATCAAAGAGATGGGGAAAGACGTTGCCTACATTTTCAGCGGCGGCAAAGCGCAACGAATTGAACTTCAAACCGGAATCCGCACCGCTTCGGGATTGCAGGTCGTTTCAGGCCTCGCTTCAGGCGACACGCTGATTATCAGCGGAGTAATGCAACTTCGCGACGGACTGCCGGTTATTATTGATAATTTAGAGCAATGAACGTTTCAGAATTAAGCATACGGCGCCCTGTACTTTCAACCGTTTTCGTGTTGATTATCGTCCTGTTTGGAATCATCGGATATACTTACCTCGGCGTGCGGGAGTATCCTTCGGTCGATAACCCTATAATTACCGTTCAGGTAAGTTATCCGGGGGCAAATGCCGATATTATCGAAAACCAAATAACAGAGCCGCTCGAACAGAATATCAACGGCATCCCCGGAATCCGCTCGCTTTCGAGTACCAGCAGCCAAGGCTCGTCGCGAATTACCGTAGAATTTGAATTAAGCGTGGATATGGAAACTGCGGCAAACGACGTCCGCGACAAGGTTTCACGCGCTCAACGCTTCCTGCCGAAAGACTGCGACCCGCCTACCGTTTCAAAAGCCGACGCCGACGACCAGCCGATTTTGCAGATTGCAATCCAAAGCAATAAGCGCAACCTCTTGGAATTGAGCGAAATAGCCGATTTGACCGTAAAAGAACGCCTGCAAACGATACAAAACGTGAGTTCGGTAGGAATTTGGGGCGAAAAACGCTATTCGATGAGGCTTTGGCTCGACCCCGCACGCATGGCGGCTTACAGCGTTACGCCAATCGACGTCCGCAACGCCATAGATGCTGAAAATGTGGAACTTCCGTCCGGCAGCATCGAAGGCGACAAAATGGAACTTACAATCCGCACTCTGGGTTTGATGAAAACTCCCGAAGAGTTTAACAATCTGATTATCCGCGAGAACGAACATAATGTGGTGCGTTTCCGCGACGTTGGTTACGCCGAACTCGGCCCCGAAGACCAGCGCAGCATAATGAAAAAGAACGGAATACCGATGGTCAGCGTGGTTGTGATACCTCAACCCGGAGCCAACCACATCGAAATTTCGGACGAGGTAAAAGTCCGTATCGAGCAGATGAAAAAAGACTTGCCCGAAGATATTATCCTCGAAACGGTTTACGACAACACGCGCTTCATCCGCGCATCAATAAAGGAAGTGCAGGAAACGATTTATATTGCTTTCGCGCTCGTGATTGTGATAATTTTCCTCTTTTTGCGCGACTGGCGGGCAACGCTTGTGCCTGTGGTGGTTATCCCCGTTTCGCTTGTCGGCTCGTTTTTCATAATGTATGTTGCCGGCTTTTCGATAAATGTGCTGACGATGCTTGCCGTAGTGCTTGCCGTCGGCCTTGTGGTGGACGACGCCATTGTTATGGCCGAAAATATATACGTAAGAATCGAGCGCGGCGTCAGTCCGAAAGAGGCCGGAATTGAGGGTTCAAAAGAAATATTTTTTGCAATCGTCTCAACCACAATCACTTTGGTTGCGGTATTTTTTCCGATAGTTTTTATGCAGGGGACTACCGGCCGCCTGTTCAAGGAATTTAGCATTGTGCTTTCGGGAGCGGTGGCCATTTCAGCCTTTGTGGCTCTGACATTTACGCCCATGCTTTCGACAAAAATTCTGCATAAAAGGAAACAAAAAAACTGGTTTTACGTCAAAACCGAGCCGTTTTTCGAGGGCTTGAACCGCGCTTACGAACACGGATTATCTTATTTCCTTAATCATCGCTGGATTACGTGGCCGATTTTTGCGGTAACGCTGGCTATAATTGTCATTCTCAATGGAATTATCAAATCGGAAATGGCTCCTTTGGAAGACCGTTCGCAGATTACAACCCGCATCACTGCGCCCGAAGGTTCGACTTTTGAATTTTATCAGGATTATGCCCAAAAAATTGTGAAAATTGTTGATTCCGTAGCGCCGGAACGCAAGTCCGACGTTATGCTGGTAACTACCGGCTTTTCCTTTGTGCAAGCCATTTTGCCCGATATTAAAGAAAGGGAACGCAGCCAGATGGAAATTGCCGACGTTCTGACCAATGCCGTCCGAAAAGAAACCGCGGCAAGGGCTTTTGTGCAGCAGCAATCGACTTTCGGCGGACGGCGCGGGGGAATGCCTGTCCAATACGTTTTGCAGGCTCCGAATATCGAAAAATTGCAGGAATTTATCCCGAAATTTATGCAAAAAGTGTCGGAAAATCCGAAATTCCGAATGTCGGACGTAAACCTGAAATTTACCAAGCCCGAAACGCAAATCCATATCGACCGCGATAAGGCGGCGCTTTTGGGCGTCAGCACCCGCGACATCGGCCAGACGCTGCAATATGCGCTTTCAGGTCAACGAATGGGCTATTTTTATATGAATGGAAAACAGTATCAGATTCTTGCGGAAATCAACCGTCAGCAGCGCAACAAGCCGCTTGATTTGAAGTCGATATACGTTAAGAACGGCAAGAAGGATATGATTCAGTTGGATAATCTTGTGGAACTGACCGAAGACGTGGCTCCGCCCCAACTTTACCGCTACAACCGCTTCAATTCGGCGACCGTCAGTTCGGGCTTGGCGCCCGGAGTTACGATTGGCGAAGGGCTCGACGAGATGGACAAGATAGCAAAAGAAACGCTCGACGAGAGTTTCCGCACCGCTCTGCAAGGCGAATCGAAAGAGTTCCGCGAAAGCGCATCCAGCCTGATGTTTGCTTTTGCTTTGGCATTGGTGCTGATTTTCCTGATTCTCGCGGCGCAGTT
>JAISUN010000117.1 GCA_031272085.1 Dysgonamonadaceae bacterium
ATCATCAAGTTCTCGACACTTTTCGGCCTGTTGGCAACGGAAATCTGTATCGAAATGAAGGCGAATCCGGCTCACGACTATTCGATGTATATTGCGATTCCCTTCCTTATTATCGGACTGATTTTTGTTTGGCGTTCGTTTTATAAGATGCGGATACCGAAAAAATAAAAAGTTGTACATTTCTTTGAAAATGGGGATAAATCAAAATTTATCCCCATTTTTTTTTGTAAAAATGATATTTGTCAGAAAAAACTCTTATCTTTGCGTAAACAATTATTACAAAGTCAGCTATGGAATCGCTAATTCATTATGTCTGGAAATACAGGCTTTACGACGTGGGCAACGCTGTTGCAAATAACGGCTCGCGGTTTGAGGTTATCGACCCGGGACTGCAAAATTCCGATGCAGGCCCTGATTTTTTCAATGCCAAAATTAAGATGGGCGATGCAGTTTGGGTTGGAAATGTGGAAATCCACAGCGCCTCGTCCGACTGGCAAAAACATCATCACGAGCAGGATAAGGCTTACAATTCCGTTATTTTGCACGTTACGGAAAAGATTGACGGCGATATTTACGACGAATCGGGGCGGCTGATTCCGCAATGGGAAATAAAAATTCCCGAAAAAATTGTTGAAAACTACCGTTTTTTGCTCGAAAGCGATTATCCCGTTCCCTGCGCAGGCCATATCCGCGAAATCCCGGAAATCTACCTCAACGACTGGAAAAGCGCACTGCTGACCGAGCGTTTGGAGCGGAAAACAAACAACTTGCTGCAACTACTGAAAGATTACAAAAACGATTGGAACACAGTATTTTACATTACTTTGTCCCGAAATTTCGGATTTGGAATCAACAACGACGCTTTTGAACGACTTGCTAAGTCGCTGCCCCTGAAATGCGTCCTTAAACATTGCGATTCCGCTCTGCAAACCGAGGCTCTTTTCCTTGGACAGGCCGGTTTGCTGGCCGACGGCGAGCAGGCCGACGAATATTACGCCCGCTTGCGTCAGGAGTATATTTTTCTGGCGAAAAAGTACAAACTTAATCCGCTTGAAGCGCACATTTTCAAGAACTTACGCATTCGTCCCGACAATTTTCCGCATATCAAAATCGTGCAGTTGGCCTCGATAATCCGCAATCGCGAAAATCTGTTTTCCCACGTTTTGGAAATTGAAGATAAATCGCTGTTTTTCGACCTTTTCCGCTCGGACCCGTCGGAATACTGGCAGACGCATTTTCGTTTCGGCAAACTCACTCCGAAACGCGTCAGGCTGCTGGGAATGTCGAGTATGGAACTGTTGCTGATAAATACCGTTGTTCCGCTGCTGTTCGCTTACGGCAAGAAGAAAAACGAGGAAAAATTTACCGCCCGCGCTCTGAATATTTTAGACTCGCTGAAACCAGAAAAAAATGCGGTGATTACCCAGTTTTCCCGCGCCGGAATTACGTTTCGGAACGCAGGCGACAGTCAGGCCGTAATTCAACTGAAACGCGAATATTGCGAAAAAAAGAAGTGCATCTATTGCAGAATCGGGCATAAACTGCTGTCGAAGAAGTGAGGCTGTGGTTGAGATATTAAAAAATATCTGTATTTTGTTTTTTCTTAATCCCGATTAATTGTAGTATCTTTGCGCCTTAATATTAAGAAAATAAATGTATCATCGTTCTATCAGGCCGAAAAAATCGCTTGGGCAACATTTTTTGAAAGATTTGAGCGTCGCAACGCGGATTGCCAATGCTTTGCCTGCCGATTCTGCGCTTCCCGTTCTGGAAATCGGGCCGGGGCAAGGCGTTCTCACGCAGTTTCTGCTCGAAAGGCCGCAAAACCTTACAGTTGTGGAACTTGACCGCGATTCCGTGGCTTATCTTTCCACTCATTTTCCTGCCCTTCAAGGCAAAATTATAGAGGCCGATTTCCTGAAATTGGATTTAGGCAGCATTTTTTCCGGCCAATTTATGGTAATCGGGAATTATCCTTACAATATTTCGAGCCAGATATTCTTTAAAGTGCTGGAATACAAGGACAAAATACCTGTTTGCGCCGGAATGGTGCAGAAAGAAGTTGCCGAACGCTTGGCCTCTGCGCCCGGACGCAAGGCTTACGGGATAATTTCCGTTCTGTTGCAGGCCTGGTACGATATTGAGTATCTTTTTACCGTCGAGCCGGACGTTTTCGACCCGCCTCCAAAGGTGCGTTCCGCCGTAATCCGCCTTACTCGAAACAGCCGCACGGCGCTTGATTGCGATGAATCGCTGTTCCGCGCCGTAGTAAAAACCGCTTTCAACCAGAGGCGCAAAACTATGAGAAATTCGCTGAAATCCCTGCTCGAAGACCGGCGCGAACTTGCCGCCGAGCCGATTTTCAATAAGCGTCCGGAGCAACTTTCAGTAGAAGATTTTATCGGGCTTACGAAGATGATTTCCGGCAAATAAATTGCACTAAAATCAAAAAAAACCGGATATTCCTTGCGGGAATATCCGGCCCTCTTTTTATGAACCCATAAACATTAATTTGTGTCTTTTTCATTTTTCCCCCGGTTTCGCTTGTTCATTTCGTCAAGCATCTTTCGGGCGAATTGCTGTTCGGCCTGCCAGTAGAGATATACTTTTGCCGACGGTATGACCGCCGCAAATTTTTCCATATATTCCCGTTCTAATTTGGCCTCTTTTACGCGCTGTTCGCAACAAAATGTTACAATTTGCTTGTATTCGGCTTCCGTATGTTCCTTTTTGGCGTTAAACTCACGCATTGCGCGGTTCAATTCGCGGTTCAACTGGAACTTCTTTTCCGACAGTTCGTTGCAAAGCGGCCAAAAATCTTTCGCCTCGTCTTCCGAAAGCCCCATAGCGTCGGTAATAAAGGCTACTCTCTTTTGTTTAAAGGCCTCAAAATCAGCCTTTCCGCGTCCGTCCCTCGGCCCTTGCTGCTGCGAAAAAATCGTGAAATTCAATCCGAGCAGGAATGCCATTGCTGTAACAACCCATCTTTTCATTTTCATAAAATATTAGTTATCAATCTGTTACTCTTCCTGATATGCGGTGGCATAAAATGCGTCGTCGTAAACCATCTTGGCAAGTTCGTCTTCGTAATAGCGGTAAAAATCGTCTATTTCCGACGAAGAAGTCAAATCGAGGCCTTCGCTGGCGTAAGTTTTTACAAATTCTTGCCGGCTTGCGCCCGGATTGTGCGTGAAAATGCTTATCATCAGATAGATGCCGGTGAACATCGCAGCCATATAAACCCAGGGTTTGGCGCGTTGCCACAGGCTGATTGTTACCGGCGCTTCCCTGACCGGTTCGGGCAGTTTTGCCATAATCGTTTCCGTCAGGGAATCGAAGTATCCATCAGGCGCTTTGAAAGGCTCTGCCTTTACAAAATCAACTAATTTAACTTTTTTTTCCATATTTTTATTCTCGTTTACTAAATAATAGACTTTTTTTCGCCTGCAAAGTTTAATCCTTATTCAAAAAATCTTCCACTTTTTTGGCTGCGTGATGATACGAGGCCTTCAAAGCCCCGACCGAAGTGTTCAGCACCTGCGACATTTCTTCGTAGGGCATCTCGTCGTAATAGCGCAAATTGAACACGATTCGTTGCTTTTCGGGAAGCGAAATAATTGCCTGTTGCAGTCGTTTTTGCAGGGCGTCGCCGTCGAAATACGAATCGCTTTCGAGCCGGTCGAGCAGGTAGGCGTTTTGTTCGTTTATTACTATGTTATTTTGTGCGTTTTGTTTGTTCAAAAATGTAATTGATTCATTCAGAGCGATTTTGTAGAGCCATGTCGAAATGCGGGCTTCGCCTCGAAAAAGATTGATGTTCATCCACGCTTTCATAAAAGTATTCTGCAACAGGTCGTTAGCGTCATCGTGCGAGAGGACTAATTTCCTGATTTGATAATACAGTTTTTCGCTATAAAATGAAACAACTTGCTCGAATGCTTTTCTTTGCAGTTCGGGTTCGCCGCTTTGAATTTGCCGGAGCGTTTCTTCTTCGCTATAGATTTTCATTCGTATATGCTTGTATATAAGATGGTTATTTATCGTAATAATCGACTGCCGCCATTAATCCCGAAACTTCGGCCAAGGCTTTCATCCGTCCGAGGAAGGAGTAGCCCGGATTGTAATTTTTATCCTTGTCGGAAAGCAGCAGGGGGCCGTGGTCAACGCGCATCGGCAGCGCCGGATAGGGATGGAAAATTCGAATCAGTTCTATCAAATGGGCGCGTCCGGCAAGGTGCGGAGCCTCGACAAAATCGCCGTTAGGCAGGACATTAGCGCTGCGCAGATGCACAAAATGCGTTCTGGATGCGAATTTGCGGGCAAGAGCCGGCACGTCGTTGTGCGCTCCCGAACTCAACGAGCCTGCGCAAAAAGTCAGCCCGTTATGCGGATTATCGACAGCGTTCAAAAACCAGTCTATATCGGCTTCACAGGTAACAATACGGGGCAATCCAAGCACCGAAAACGGCGGGTCGTCGGGATGAATGCAGAGGTTTACTCCGTATTCCTCGGCTGTGGGGATTACGTTTTCGAGAAAATATTTCAGGTTTTCGCGTAGCGCGTCGCGGTCAATTCCTTTGTAATTAGCGAGTAAGGACTTGAAAATTGCAACCGGATTGAGGTCGCCTTCGCGGATGTTTCCGTTTATAAATCCCTGTGTTTTAACGATTATCGTATCTATCAGTTCGTCTTTTTCGCGTTGGGTAATTGTTTTTGCCAACTCGCCGACCTGTTTCAAAATTTCTGCGGAATAGTCGGCTTCGGCATTTTTGCGTTCCAAAATATGAATGTCGAAATACGCAAAACGCGCTTTGTCGAAATACAGGGTGTAAGTGCCGTCTGCCTGTTGCCGGTGCAGGTCGGTGCGTATCCAGTCGATGACCGGCATAAAATTGTAGCAGACAGTTGTAACTCCGCAACGGCCAAGGTTTTCGAGGCTTTTTTTGTAGTTTTCTATCAGTCGGCGGCGGTCTTTGCCAGCGTATTTTACGGCTTCCGCTACCGGCAAACTCTCAACTACCGACCAGCGCAGACCTGACTGTTCGATATAGCGTTTCAGGTCAAGGATTTCCTCAACCGGCCATACTTCGCCCGTCGGAATATGGTGCAGTGCGGTAACGACGCCTTCCACTCCGATTTGCCTTAAATCAGAGAGGCTTATGCTATCTTTCTTTCCAAACCAACGCCAAGTTTTTTCCATATTTTCAAAACAAAATGCAAATATAAGGGAAAAATTTTAAAAACAATCATTTACGCAATAAACTCCCATTAAATACTGGCTAATATGATTTTTTTTCGTACCTTTGCGCCCAAAAAATTAACCTCTTATAAATTATGAATATTGCAATAGTAGGAGCCGGATATGTCGGCCTTGTTACGGGAACTTGCTTCTCGGAAATGGGTATTAATGTGGTTTGCGTTGATATCGACGAACGAAAAATTGAGAACCTGAAAAATGGGATTATCCCCATTTATGAACCCGGATTAACCGATATGGCGCTGAAAAATTACCGCGCCGGACGACTTAATTTTTCAACCGATTTGGCATCCTGCATCAACGATTCCGAAGCGGTCTTCATTGCCGTCGGCACCCCGCCCGACGAAGATGGAAGCGCCGATTTGCGCTACGTGCTTGACGTTGCCCGCACAATTGGAAAAAACATCAACAAATATACTCTGGCGGTTACCAAAAGCACCGTTCCGGTCGGCACTTCGCAGAAAGTGAAACGGGCTATTCAGGAAGAATTGGATAAACGCGGCGCAAACGTTCCTTTCGATGTGGCTTCAAATCCCGAATTTTTGAAGGAAGGCGCTGCAATCAAGGATTTTATGAGTCCCGACCGAGTAGTGGTCGGCACCGAGAGCGAACGCGCCCGCGAACTGATGGAAAGGCTGTATAAACCGTTCACGCTGAATCATTACCGGATGATTTTTACCGATATTCCTTCGGCCGAAATGATAAAATATGCAGCAAACGCAATGTTGGCCACCAGAATCTCGTTTATGAACGACATCGCCAACCTTTGCCAACTTGTCGGCGCAGACGTAAATATGGTGCGGAGCGGCATCGGCAGCGACGTCCGAATAGGCGGGAAATTCCTTTATCCGGGCTGCGGTTACGGAGGTTCCTGCTTTCCGAAGGACATACGCGCTCTGGTAAAAACCGCCGCAAAATACGGCTACGATATGCGCGTTTTAAGGGCTGTGGATGAGGTAAACAACGACCAGAAAAAGATACTTTTCGAGAAATTGAAGAAATTTTATCCCGACAATTTAGCCGGAAAAACGGTTGCCGTCTGGGGTTTGGCTTTCAAACCCGAAACCGACGATATGCGCGAAGCGCCCTCGTTAGTCGTGATTGAGCAGTTGCTCGAAGCCGGTTGCAACGTAAAGGTTTACGACCCGGTTGCGATGGACGAGTGCCGTCGCCGCCTCGGCGAGAGGGTAATTTACTCGAAAGATATGTACGATGCGGCTAACGACGCAGACGCGATGCTGTTGCTGACCGAATGGAAAGAATTTCGCCTGCCCTCGTGGGACGCATTGAAAAAAATAATGAAAACCCCGCTCATAATCGACGGCCGCAATATTTACGACCGCAGCGAACTGACCGGAGCGGGATTTGAATACTCCTGCATCTGATTTAATTTCTCAGGGACTTCATTATTTCCTCGAAGGCGAGGGGCAGTCCCTCGACATTTTTGCCGCCTGCGGTTGCGAAATGCGCCTGTCCTCCGCCTCCGCCCTGGATATGTTTTGCCGCCTCGCGGACGATTTGCGATGCGTTCATTCCCGCTTTTACCAAATCTTCGCTAATCATCAGCGTCAGAGTTGGTTTTTGAGCGTTGGACGTGCCGCCTGCGAAGAACATTTTTTCGGGAAATTCGCCCCTTAACTGGAAAGCGATGTCTTTGACCACTTCCGGCGCCTGTTCCCCGCGGATAATGAAGATGTTGATGCCGTTGATAACCCGCTTTTCCGCGATAATGCGTTCTTTTGTCTGTTGGGTTTTTTCTTTCAGAAAATCTTCGGATTGCTTCTTCAAATCGGCGTTTTCGTCGAAAAATTTCTGGATTGTCTGCATCAAATCCGGTGCGTTATTGAACAAACTCCTAATCTGGTGCAGCATATCCTGTTGAGCGTAGATGTAGGTTTCGGCCGCTTCGCCGGAAATGGCCTCGATGCGTCGAATCCCTGCTGCAATCGAACTTTCGCTTACGATTCGGAATGTTCCTATCCGGCCGGTTGAAGCGATATGCGTGCCTCCGCAAAGTTCGATTGACGAGCCGAAGCGGACTACGCGCACGTCGTCGCCGTATTTTTCGCCGAAGAGCGCCATTGCGCCCATTGCTTTTGCTTCGGCGATAGGCACGTGCCGCGATTCGTCAAGTGCAAAATCTTCGCGAATCCGCTCTGTAACGCGCTTTTCAACCTCGCGGATTTCTTCGTCGCTCATTTTCTGATAGTGCGAAAAGTCGAAGCGCAACATCCGTGGAGCAACAAACGAGCCTTTTTGTTCGACGTGGGTTCCAAGCACTTCGCGCAGAGCCTCGTGCAGCAAGTGGGTTGCGGTGTGGTTGCACTCGGTAGCGCGGCGTTTATTTTCATCTACCGTCAAATAGAATGTATCTTCCGGATTTTCAGGCAGTTTATTTGCCAAATGCACGGCGAGGTTGTTTTCGCGTTTTGTGTCGAAAATTGGAGTTACAATGCCGTCGCTGTCGGTTGCCGTTCCGCAATCGCCCACCTGACCGCCCATTTCGGCGTAAAACGGCGTTCTGTCGAAAACTATCTGGTAAAATTCCGTATTTTTTTGTTTAACTTTGCGGTAGCGGAGTATGCGGGCTTCGGCTTCGGTAGCGTCGTAGCCCACAAATTCGGGTTCGCCTTCGCGGACGGTAATCCAGTCGCCGGTTTCGACGGCTGCGGCGTTGCGGGCGCGTTCTTTCTGTTTCTGCATCTCGACGTCGAAACCTGCGCGGTCTAATTGCATATTGTTCTCGCGCAGAATGAGTTCCGTAAGGTCGAGCGGGAATCCGTAAGTATCGTAAAGCGTGAAAGCGTCGGCTCCGGCAATGCAGTTTTTGCCAGCCGCCCGCGTTTCCTGAATCGTCTTGTCCAAGAGGCGGATTCCGTTTTCCAGAGTTCGGAGGAAAGAATCTTCCTCTTCCTTTATAACTCTTTCAATCAGAGTTTTTTGCGAAATAAGTTCGGGATAAGCGTCGCCCATAGAATCTATCAGGGCGGGCAGCAAGCGGTACATAAATGCCTGTTTTTGACCGAGGAAAGTGTATCCGTAACGCACTGCGCGGCGCAAAATCCGCCGGATTACGTAGCCTGCTTTCGCGTTCGAAGGCAACTGTCCGTCGGTAATTGAGAATGCTATTGTGCGGATGTGGTCGGCAATTACGCGCATTGCAACGTCGGTCTTCGGGTTGTCGCCGTAGCGGACGCCTGCGATTTTTCCGATTTCGGAAATTATTATCTGGAAAACGTCGGTATCGTAGTTCGAGGTTTTGCCCTGAACAGCCATACAAAGGCGCTCGAAGCCCATTCCGGTATCGATAACCTTGTTGGGCAGCGGTTCGAGCGAGCCGTCGGATTTGCGGTTGAACTGCATAAACACGAGGTTCCAGATTTCGATTACTTGCGGGTGGTCGTGGTTTACGAGCGTAAGTCCGTCCACTTTGGCGCGTTCTTCGTCGGGGCGGATGTCGATATGGATTTCGGAGCAGGGACCGCAAGGCCCGGTATCGCCCATTTCCCAGAAATTATCGTGTTTGTTGCCGTTTATAATGCGGTTTTTGGGCAAATATTGTTCCCAATAGGAGGCCGCTTCGTCGTCGCGGACTAAATTTTCCTGCGGACTGCCCTCAAACACAGTAACATACAGGCGGTTTTTATCTAAATTCAGCACTTCGGTCAGATATTCCCATGCAAAGGCAATGGCTTCTTTCTTGAAATAGTCGCCGAACGACCAGTTTCCCAGCATCTCGAACATTGTGTGATGATAGGTGTCGTGTCCGACTTCTTCCAAATCGTTGTGTTTGCCGCTCACGCGCAGGCATTTCTGCGAATCGGCCACGCGCGGGTATTTTATGGGAACGTTGCCCAGAATAATGTCTTTAAACTGGTTCATTCCCGCATTGGTAAACATCAGCGTGGGGTCGCCCTTGATAACCATTGGCGCAGAAGGGACGATTTTATGCCCTTTGCTCTCGAAAAAATCCTTAAAAGATTGCCTAATCTCTTTTGCTGTCATCATTAAATATTATGTTTTTTAAAATTTTTCTGAAATAATTTGCAAAATTACAATAAATAACTTATTTTTGCACAAAATATCCTTAATTTTATTACTAACATGGGGAAAATTTTTTATAGATACAACTCGCATACTCTAACCTATGAACGAATCAATCTGTCTGTGGGTCAGCGTATTATGAATATATTCAGGCACCTGTTGACAGGAATTGTTATCGGGGTCGGACTGTTTTTTATTTTAAATTATTTAATTGACTCGCCGCTCGAAAAACAGTTGAAACGCGAAAATAAACTCCTTACCGCTCAATACGAAGTGCTTTCGCACCGGATAGAACAGAATCAGAAAGTGCTTGACGACCTTCAACAGCGCGACGACCAGTTGTACCGCTCGATTCTGAACGCCGAGCCTATCCCGCTTTCGGTGCGGCAACAGGGTTTCGGAGGTTCCAACCGCTACGAACACCTGCTTGATATGCCTAATTCGGAACTCATTATTTCCACCACCAAAAAACTCGACCGTATGACCAAGGAGTTGTACGTACAGTCAAATTCTTACGACGAACTTATCAGCCTCATAAAAACCAAAGAAGAACGGATGAACAGCATTCCCGCTATACGTCCGCTTTCCGCAAAAGATATGAAAGGCCTTTCGTCCGGCTTCGGGATGCGCCTGCATCCGCTTTGGGGCGTTTTCCGCTTCCATTCGGGCGTTGACCTGAACGCTAACGCCGGAAGCCCGATTCACGCCACCGGCGACGGAACGGTCGAAGAAGTAGGCTGGCAGGGCGGTTACGGTAATTGCGTAACTATCAATCACGGTTTTGGCTACAAAACTCTCTACGGACACTGCCGCGACCTGCTCGTCAAAAAAGGGCAGAAAGTTAAGCGCGGACAAAAAATTGCGACGGTCGGGATGACCGGCGACGCTTCGGGCAATCACGTTCATTATGAGGTAATTGTGCGCGGGCAACACGACAATCCGTCAAAATATTTCTTCATGGATTTGACGCCGGAAGAATACGACGAAATGATGTTTATTTCAGAAAATCGTTAAATATCAGAGAATGAAGCCGTTAGAGCAAAAGAAAATACTCTATTCCATTGCGGAAGTCGCCGAAATGTTTGGGATAAATCAGTCGGCGTTGCGATACTGGGAAAAGGAATTTGATACCGTAAAACCCCAGAAATCAGAGAAGGGAACGCGCTATTACCGCGAAAAGGACATAGAAGAAATCCGCCTGATTTACAACCTGATAAAGGAAAAAGGGATGACTATTCTCGGCGCAAAAAAGAAATTGAAAGAGAACCGCGAGAGTTTGGTCAAGACAAGCGAAATAGTTTCGCGCCTGAAAGCGGTACGCGACGAACTGCTCGGACTGCAAACCCAGTTCGACACTTTGGCGCAAGCGGCAATGTAACTGCCTATTTGTCTTCGGAATACGAGATATATTCGCCGAATCCTGCTTCTTTCATTACCTCTAACGCACGCGACAGGTCGTCTTCGGCAACTTCAAGAATTATTGGAACAATAGGCGCGTAAGCCACAGCGCTGTTCATATTCCTGAAAAAATGCCTGACGTCTTCCGACTGCAAGATGCTTTCCAGCACGCTTACTTCATTCGGATACGTAAATCTTGCAATTTCAATGAGTTTCATATCGTTTTATTTTTATGTTTCAATATTTGGTTTCAGCGCTACGCCGGCATTTTTCTTCCCGTCGATTTTTATCACGACAGGATTTGTAAAGCGGACATGGCGCAGGAAATCCGTTTCGCGAAGCGCAGGTTGCGCGTTCAGGTAAGTTTCGTCGAAAATCCCGTCGCCTTCGATGAAAGGCGTTATCGTGAAATATCCCACTCCAAACGAGGTCAGGTTATGGAAAAAATGCGTTCCCTGACTGGGGTCAACACGATAATTTTCCAAACTCGATTCAGCAATGACGCGGGCATTGGAAATATGCGGCCATTTGACAGGAACTCCAAGCCAGGGGTCGCTCGAACCCCAGCGTCCGGGGCCTACAAGCACGTAATTCCGCTCCTCGTCGAGCATATCCTTGTTCCAACGCGCAATTTCGGCGGCAATTTGCGGATTGTTGGCGGCATCGTAACCCTCTGTTTTTACGTAAATTACATCGTAAACATCATTTGAAACCCCGTGTCCGAGCGCGTGGCGCGATTGCAGCAGACAATCTTTGGCCGGAATAGCCAGCAGGTCTTCTTCAATTATTTCCTTGCTATCGACAATAGGCCTTAATTGAAGTAGATAGAAAGTTCCCGAAACGCTTTTGTCGTCCGATTTTTCGAGGTTTACCGCAAATTCTATTTCTACCGGACGCCCCATATCGGTTTGCCCAAGTTTCAGGATGTAATCGAGGATTGAGGCCAAGGGGAAAACGTCGTTTTGAAGCACGCCCGAAAAGGTAATGACCTTGCGCCCCGGCCCCGGATAATAGCCGTCGAGCAGCACATTGTCCTGCGCATCGTAGGTCGAGGCGAGATATTGCAGGGTGCCGTCCGCATCGGCTTCTTTTACAGGCAGTTTTAATAAATTAAAAGAGTCGTCGGTCGAAAAATCTTCGATACTTGCAATCGAAGTAACATCGAGGGCGTAAAAAGTATTTTGAGTTTCTTTCAGCGCAAATTCCAGAGTTCCGGTTTGCAGAATATTGTGGGGATGAAGTGGCGAAAAACGCAGGGTTTGCCCGCCGTCCACTATGTATTTTCCAAGTCCCAGAGCCACATTCGCAATTCCGTCGGCAGTTTTTTCTTCGCCTATCGGATAGAAATTCAGCGAGCGGGCAACGCCCGAAAATGTGGGATAATAGCGCGTTCCGTACTGCTGGCCGGCCATTTCCTGCAAAACGATGGCCATTTTTTCCTGGTCGATAAGATTTTGAGTAGCAGTCATATAGGCCTTGCTGTCGCGGTAAAAAACCGATGCGTAAACGCTTTTAATGGCATTGCCGACGAGTTCGAGCATCTGACTGTGGTCGCCGACTTTTGGAACCATATAGGTGCTGTAAATTCCTGCAAACGGCTGATAATGAGAATCTTCAAGCAGGCTCGACGAGCGCACCACAACCGGCGTTTTTATCACGTCGAAGAAAGTGAACATATCCGGAATCAGGCGTTCGGGCAGGCTGGCGTGGATGAAAGCGTGGAGGATTTCCTCATTTGGCAAGTCTTTCAGCGCGATGTCGTACAGGTTGTTTGTTTCCATAAATTCGTCGAAAACGTCGGTGCAAAGCACAACGGTTTTTGGAATCCTGATTCCGGTATTCGGGAAAAATTTCTCAATATCGCTCTGGTTGTGTTTCAGCATCTGGCTGATGAACGCCAATCCGCGCCCCTTGCCGCCGAGCGAATCGTTGCCGATACGGGCGAAATGCGAATATTCGTCGAAGCGGTCTTTCTCGAAAATAGCCACTATTCCCGAATTTTTCATCCGGCGGTATTTCACTATGCTGTCGAAAATTAGTTGGCGGGCTTCGTTCATATCGGCATAATCCGAAACGTCCACGTCTTTCAGAAATTCGGCTATCGGGAAAAGTGCCCGTGAATAGAAAAACCGCGAAAAATGGTTGCGCGAAAGGTGGTAAATCAGCGAACTGTCCGGTATGTTGAAAATCTTGTGCTGCAAGTCTTTAAGCGAAGTTATGCGTTCGATTTCACGGCCGGTTTCGGGGTCGATGATTATGAAATCGCCGAATCCAAAATTGTTCATTATCTCGCGGCGCAAATCCTGCGGGAAAGTCTTGGAATTTTTGTCTATAAAACTGCAATTCAGTTCTTCGGCGAAGCGCTTGTTTGCCGCTTCCGACGAATCGAAAATTATCGGCACGAAGCGGTCGATTTTCCTGACCATCCAGCCGAATTTGTAGCCAGCAAACTTGTCTTTCACGCCTCCGCGCTCGAAACTCATATCGCAGACGATGCCGAGGATATGGTCTTGAAATTTGTGGTAAAGCGTTTCGGCCTCTTCGTATGAACGAGCCAGCAGGATTTTTGGCCGCCCGCGCATTCGGAGCGTCTGCTGATGAGCATTCAGAGCCTCTTTTGAAAATTCTTTCGACTGTTCAAGCACAAATTTGTAAAGATGAGGCAGAGCAGATGAATAAAACCGGACTGAATCTTCGACCAAAAGTATGGTCTGGACGCCGACCGATTTCACGTCGTCTTCGGCATTCATACGGTCTTCGAGCAGTTTTATTATGGCTAACAGCAGTTCGGAATTGCCCAGCCAACTGAACACGTAATCTATCGACGAGAGGTCTTCCTGCGACATTCTTTTTGTTACCTCGCGCGAAAACGGGGTCAGGACAACGATAGGAATCGTCGGATACAGCGATTTTATCTGGTTCGCACCCTTGAAAATATCGCTGTTGTCCATATTCGGCATGCAGATTACGAGGTCGAAATGGTTCTGGCTCATCGCTTCGAGGGCTTCATTTTCGGTGGCAACCTGCGTAAACCGCGGCGGATAGCGCAGGCTTAACGACATATATTCGTTGAAAATTTGTTCGTCTATTCGGCCGTCGTCTTCGAGCATGAAAGCGTCGTATTTCGCGGCAATCAGTAATACGTTGAGTACTCGTTTGTTCATCAGGCTGGCGAAGGACGTATCCTTGAATACCAGCCGATTTATGTCGATTTTCTGTTCCATTTTTTGGTTTTTCACGTTTTTGAAAAGTGGTGTTTCATCCGGCAAAGATAAAATATTTTTCCGAAATTATCGGGCAAGTTTGCCAAAAAACTTACTTTACTGTTCCGCAGCCGCCAAAACCGGCGTTTTACGGCCGCAATTCCTTCCGGAGCGGATGTCTTTTTGTCAATAAATCTCATTTGATTTCATATATAAATAAGGAATATGGTATCATAATGAAAGCGGTCGGTTTCAATATGTCAAAAATACGAAAAAACGCGCTTTCTTTTTTTAAAAACGAATATTTTATATTTTGCCCCAAAAATTTTGCTGTTTTTAATATTTAATTTTGTACCTTTGTGGCGTACAAAAGTACAAAAAAATAGATATAACTAAATAAAAAAAATTTTTTACACATGAAAACTGAAACTATTCTCAATGCGCTTGAAGCCAAACATCCGGGCGAGAACGAGTTTTTGCAGGCGGTGAAGGAAGTGCTGCTTTCGATTGAGGACGTTTACAACGAACATCCCGAATTTGAAAAAGCGGCTATCGTGGAACGTCTGGTAGAGCCGGACCGCATCTTTTCTTTTAAGGTGCCTTGGGTTGACGACAGCGGGAAAGTACAGGTTAACCTTGGATACAGGGTACAGTTCAACAACGCGATAGGCCCCTACAAAGGCGGTATTCGCTTTCACGCGTCGGTAAATCTTTCGACGTTGAAATTCCTCGGTTTCGAGCAAACCTTCAAAAATGCTCTTACAACCTTGCCTATGGGCGGCGGAAAAGGCGGTTCCGATTTCAGCATCCGCGGCAAATCCAACGCCGAAGTGATGCGCTTTTGCCAGGCTTTCATCCTCGAACTCTGGCGGCATATCGGCCCCGATACCGACGTTCCTGCCGGCGATATAGGCGTAGGAACCCGCGAAATCGGCTATATGTACGGAATGTACAAAAAATTAGCCCGCGAAAATACCGGCACATTTACCGGAAAAGGCCTTGAATACGGCGGCTCGTTAGTTCGTCCCGAAGCAACCGGATTCGGCGGAATCTATTTCGTAGTAAATATGCTGAAAGAAAAAGGCCTCGACCTTAAAGGCAAAACAATCGCAGTTTCAGGCTTCGGAAACGTGGCTTGGGGAGCGGCTCTGAAAGCAACCCAACTCGGCGGGAAAGTCGTTACCATTTCCGGCCCCGACGGCTACGTTTACGACCCCGACGGCATTTCGGGCGAAAAAATCGACTATATGCTCGAACTCCGCGCCACAGGCGAAGATGTGGTTGAACCTTACGCAAAAAAATACGGCGTAGAGTTCTTCCCCGGAAAACGCCCCTGGCAGCAAAAGGTAGATGTTGCTTTGCCATGCGCTATCCAGAACGAACTCGACGAAAACGACGCTAAAACGCTGGTTGCCAACGGTGTTACCTGCGTGGCCGAAATCTCGAATATGGGATGTACCGCCGAAGCAGTCGATTATTTCGTAGAAAAAGGCGTGCTTTTCGCCCCCGGAAAGGCTGTAAATGCCGGCGGCGTTGCGACTTCCGGCCTCGAAATGTCGCAAAACGCAATGCACCTCCAATGGACGGAAGCCGAAGTAGATGAAAAACTGCACCACATAATGAACTCCATTCACGAGCAGTGCGTTATCTACGGCAAGCAGAAAAACGGTTACATCAATTACGTAAAAGGCGCTAACGTAGCCGGATTTATGAAGGTTGCACGCGCAATGATGGCACAGGGAATAGTATGAAAACAGAAGGCTTTCTCGATAATTTCGTAGCGACGCTGAAATACAGCGCTCCCCAGAAAGGGCAGTTAGCGGAAATTCTTACCGACGTACTCGGCATAGAAAAAGAAGCGGTTTATCGCCGTTTGCGCGGCGCAGTGCCGTTTTCGGCCACTGAAATTTTCAAGATTGCCTCCGAATTCAAAATATCTCTCGACGGTATAGCGGGCGGTTTGTTCCCCTCGAACAAGCCGCTTTTTGTCCGCATTACCGATTTTATAAATCCTTCGGAATCAGACTTCAAATTCCTCGAAGCCTATTCCGAAGATTTATATAAATTTTTCAAAGACCCTAACTCCGAATCGGGTGCGATAGGAAATGTCATACCTTCCTCGCTCGCAGTCGCTTACCCGAATATTTATAAATTCTATTTTTTCAAGTGGGTGCAGCAATTCAAAGCCCCGAAAAACAAAATGGTTTACGACGAAATGTTTATTAATGAACGGATTGAAGAAAACAACCGCGACTTTTTGAACGCTATACGCACTGCGCCCAAAACGGTTTATGTTTTCGACCGAAACCTGATAAAAAATTTCGTGAGCGACGTCCGCTTTTTCTTCGACGTTCGCCTGCTTTCATCCGCCAATGTCGCAGATATTAAAACCGACCTCAACCGCTTTATCGACGACATGGAACGCTATGCCGACGAAGGCCGGAACGTGGTCGGCAATGCGGTGGAAATTTACCTGTCGAACATTCATTTCGACGCAAGTTACAATTATATTTCGTCGCAAATGCTGAAAGTCGTTACCATGCGCTCTTTCGCGTTCAGCGACGCGTTTTCGATGGACGCCGACGTGTATAAAAATATGGAAAACTGGGTAAGTTTCCTCAAAAATTCTTCAACTTTAATTTCCGGAAGCAACTACAACGAAAGAGTAAAATACTTCGAACAGCAAAGAAATATCATAGAATTGCTCTAAATTTCGTAAATTTCAATCATTTTTTGAAAAAAAGGCTTAACATTTTGCTTTTTTTTCTATATTTGCGTGATATTTTTTTGTTAAGTGGAAGACAAGAGTGAAATATTTTACAAAAACTTTGTTTCTACAATAAAACAAAGAATCGCGCAAGAAGTAAACGTTGCCGATGCAATTGCCGCTTTGCTTGGGATTGACAAGAAATATGTCTATCGACGGCTGAACGGCGCCGTAAATTTTACTTTCAGCGAGATTTGCACAATAGCAAACAGTATCGGCATTTCGCTTGACAGTTTGGCAGACCAGGACAAGGTAGATTTTGCCAACCGCCCGATTTTTATCAGGATGATGGATTTTTTTGAGCCGACGGAAGGCGATTATATGATTTTGGAAAACTACAATCACTCGATAGCACACTGCTTTTCCGCTCCGGAAGCCGAAATGGGCGCAGTTGTAAACCTTATTCCCAACTCGCTTTGTACAGTTTACCCGGCGCTTTACAAGTTGCGGCTGATGAAATTCGGCTGCCAATTCCGGCCGCCGGAAGTGCGCCTGAAATTCGCCGAAATCGTAATTCCCGACCGCCTGAACAGCATAAATGCCGAATATGCGCGTTTAATCAGGACAAGCCCGAAAACGATTTATGTTTTCGACCGCGGTTTCTTGCAAGAACTTCTCGAAGACGTCGAAAACTTATTCTTAATCAAGATGTTAACCGCAAAGGACGTAATCGAAATCCGAGATACCCTGATGCTTTTTATCAGCGATTTGGATCGTTTTGCAAATCAGGGAACTTTCGATACCGGCAATCCGGTTGAAATTTATCTGTCGAATATTTCTTTCGATGCAAATTACAGTTATTTCGATTCGAAACAATACCGCTTGGTGCTTATCCGCTCATTTTCGAGCAGCGAAGCCTATTCTTTCGACGAGGCGATTTTTACAAATATGAAAAATATGCTGGACTTCCTGAAACGCACTTCCACTATTATCTCGAAAAGCAATACGCTGGAACGCATTAAATTCTTCGAGAAACAGAGGGAGGCGGTAAACGCTATGTGCGATAGCCTTTTTGGGGGGGGGGGGGGGGGGGGGGGGGGGGGGGGGGGGGGGGGGGGGGGGGGGGGGGGGGGGGGGGGGGGGGGGGGGGGGGGGGGGTGGGGGGGGG
>JAISUN010000024.1 GCA_031272085.1 Dysgonamonadaceae bacterium
TTCCCTTTCACCGAGCCGAGCGCCGAGATGGACATCTCATGTAACCTTTGTGGGGGTAAGGGTTGTCCGTTCTGTAAACATACCGGCTGGGTTGAAATTCTCGGCTGTGGCATGGTTGACCCCAACGTGCTTAAAAACTGCGGTATCGACCCCGACGTCTATTCGGGTTTCGCACTCGGAATGGGCATCGAGCGCATCACTAACCTGAAATTCCAGGTAAAAGATCTCCGTCTGTTTTCGGAAAACGACATCCGTTTCCTCCGCCAGTTCGAGGCCGCCGGCTAAATGCTTTTGCAATGACACAGAAGCAGCGCTATAACAACGTCCTCGCCTGGTTTGGCGAAAACATGCCGACAGCCCGTTCGGAACTCCACTACCACAACCCCTACGAACTGATTGTGGCCGTGATTCTTTCCGCACAGTGCACCGACAAGCGTGTCAACATGATTACTCCGGCGTTTTTTGAAATGTTTCCCGATGTCGAAACTCTTGCCGCATCGAATAAAGATGCTGTATTTGAACTGATTAAATCGGTTTCATATCCCAACAGCAAAGCCGCCCACCTCGCAGGCATGGCTCAAACTGTCGTCGCCCGCTTCGGCGGACAGATCCCGAAAACGGTCGAAGACTTGATGACCCTGCCCGGCGTTGGCCGCAAAACAGCCAATGTGATAGCTTCCGTAGCTTTCGACATTCCGGCATTAGCGGTCGATACACATGTTTTCCGCGTCGCCAATCGCATAGGATTGACCGAAAATTCCCGTTCGCCGGAAGAAACGGAACGGGAACTTACCCGACATATTCCGAAAAAACTGTGGTCAATCGCTCATCACTGGCTCATTTTGCATGGCCGTTATATCTGCACGGCGCGCAAACCGCGATGCGAAGACTGCGGCCTTAAAAACTTTTGCAACTTCTATCTTGGTTTTTTGAAAAAAACCGAATTTTCTTAATCAACTATTCTGTTAACCCGGTCGCAAGCCTCATCAATGGCCGAATTGTCAATAGAAGCTAAATAGATAAGGGTAGTCTGCTCGTCGTGATGGCCGAGCGCTTCGCTGATGACGCTGACCGGAACATTCTGTTCGCGGGCTATGGTCGCCCAGGTGTGGCGGGCGGTATGAGTTGTGATTTTGCATCCGCAGCCGATCAGTTCAGCTATACGCTGCAGATTACGGTTTTGCTGTTTCAGCGCCGACTCGTAGCCGGTATATGAAAACTCCGCCCTGCCTGCGATAAAAGGGAACAGATAATCCTTTGTCCTGTAACGTTCCTCAAAATATTCCATCAACAAAGAAATCGGTTGAGAAATGCTTACGCGGATGCTGCGGCTGGTTTTTCGCCTGTAATAATAAATCGCACCATCACGAAGATTGTTGCGCTTAAGCGACACTGCATCGACAAACGACATGCCTCGTGCATAAAAACAAAAGAGAAAAAGCGCCGCAGCATCGACCAACGCACGGATAGCAGGAGCTGTAGCATTGCGGTGTTCATCGAAAAATTTTCTGATCAGCCGAATGGTCTCAACCGGCAGCGCGCGCTTAACCGTTTTTTCCTTGCCTGTGAAAACCTGACGGAAAGGCGATGTTTCAGGCGTCTTAACTATACCTTCGGCCGTCGCAAGGTTGAAAATAGCCCTCAGGTTGCGAAAATAAAACGAGATGGTATTTAGCTTCAATCCATGCTGCTTCATTGCACGCTCAAGCAAATTCAACCTGTCGGACGTCAGTTCTGACAGCAGAGGAGACCGGCCGGCCGAAAACCGTCTGAACGCTTCTGCCGTAGCGCTGTAGGCTTTCAGTCTTCGCCCGTCGCCCTGCAAGGCCGATCTGCGATGCAAAAGAGAAACGTAGGTTTGCAAACTGATACTGCCTCCCGAAGAATCGGCCAGCATGACCGCAACATCGTCAAGCGTAAAATTACAGCTATTTTCTACAAAATATTCCGAAATTGTATGCAAAAACTGCAAATCGCTCACCATTCCTTTTTCGACCTCATTAAGATATTTCTGCCTTGAATCGCCTGTTTTCACAGGAACAAGACATCCGTTTGCCATATCCCATTCTTCAGGATAGATCCTGAAAGGACGGGTGATATTCTTTACCTTACGCCTGTAAATCAGACGAATACACAATCGCCCAGCCTGCTTGTCGCGAGGTGTGCGCGAAAGACGAAGATAAAATCTGTAAGTTAACATAACTGTCAATTGAACTTTGTCCGGGTTTTATCAAAAAGATCCGAAAGTTAAAAATAAAAAAACATACCGACAACAGAAAATTGGGCAAAAAATTGACGATAGACAAACTTTTTTTCTAACTAATTGCACAAATTTTATTACCTTTGCCGTCAAGAGTAAAATGATTATGGCCGAACACAACATTCTTGGCAAGGACGGCGAAAACGCCGCAACAGAATACCTTAAACGCAAAGGCTACAACATTCTGCATACAAACTGGCGATACAGACACTACGAACTCGACATTGTCGCTAACACTGCAGACGAACTCGTCTTTGTCGAAGTTAAAACCAGGTCGGCCAACCCACTGACAACGCCGGAATCTGCTATCACAAACACAAAAATCCGCAATATCGTCGATGCTGCAGATTTCTATATCAAACACTTCGATATTGAACTGCCGGCGCGCTTCGACATAATTTCCCTGATAGGCATGGCGCCGAATTTTGAGATAGACCATATCGAAGACGCTTTCACTGCGCCAATATCGAAACGATGGTAATTGTGAATAATAATAAAATGTCGGGAATTGTCAACCATAAAGAATTATTGTCAGTTAATTCCACAAATGATTATCTGATGGCCCTGGCTTGCATTACGCCTCTGGAAGAATGTTTTGCGGTGTCTGCACTTTCGCAGACCGCCGGCAAAGGGCAACGCGGAAATTCTTGGCTGTCGGCGCCCGGCAAAAATATCACTTTCAGCATAATCTTCTATCCCGATTTTTTGCAACCGTCTCAGAGCTTTTTACTGTCGGAAACTGTTGCACTCGGAGTGCGGGATGCTGTGAATGAGCTTGTCGACTCTGTCGAAATAAAGTGGCCAAACGATATTTTCTATCATAACCGCAAACTTGGAGGTATTCTTATCGAAAATTCTCTTATCGAAAATCGCATTTTACATTCGATAGCCGGTATCGGTCTGAATATCAACCAGAAACATTTCGGAGCTAATATGCCGCTCGCTGTCTCAATCGCTCAATTACTCGACCGGGAAATTGAGATTAAACCTCTGCTTGCACGTCTTATCGACGCCATTCGGAGCAGATATGCCGCATTGCGGGCCGGCGACTTTGATGTAATCAGAAACGACTATCATGCAGCGCTTTATCGAAAAGAAGGATTTTTTGCATATAAAGACGCCAATGGTCGGTTTGAAGCAAAAATAAACCATGTTTCAGACGACGGACAACTTCATCTGATCGACAGTCAGGGAAACAGCCGATGCTATTGGCACAAGCAAATAATACAAATTATAACTCCCTGAATATCTGCAGTTTAATTTAGATGCTCGATTTTTACGGGCAATCCGTCGCGTAATTGCATAACACCGCTGGTCAGCAGCGTGTCGCCGGGATTGATGCCGCGTAAAACCTGCAGCACGGCTTCAGTGCGAATACCGGGCTCTATCTCTATCCTTTCGGCTTTTCCCGAACGATAAACATAAACAATATCGCGCCCCATTTCCTTGATTACAGCTTCGCAGGGGACGACGATAGCATCGCTGATTTCGTTGGCATGAATAGAAACATCAGCCGAATGTCCGGGCTGCAATGCACCGTTTGAGTTAGGATAGATAGCCCTGACTTTCAGTGTGATAGTATTGGGGTCAAGCCGAGAATCTGTGGCATATATTGTTGCAGCATATTCCCTGTTTTCGTTCTCAATGCGAAAAATTATTTTCTTTCCGGGATTTACGTGCGATGCGCTTTTTTCAGGCACCGAAAATTCCAATTTCAGCGGAATGGTTTTTGTCAGGTTTGTTACAACCGTTGTGGTTGCCGCGTAGGCGCCTTCGCTGACTTTACGCAGTCCGACGATTCCATCGAAAGGAGCTCGCAGTTCGGTTTGGGCGATTTGCGCTTTTACGAGAGCAATGTCGGCTTTCAACTTCTCAAGATCGGTGGTTACCTGTTCGTAGGCTTCTTTGCTGACCGCATCTTTTTCGAGAAGTGATTTTTGACGGAATACGCGATCTTCGGCAAGCGGCATCTGCGCTTCAAGCTTTTTTAGCTCGGCCTGAAGCGGTGCATCGTTGATTTTTGCAAGAAGTTCGCCTTTCTTAACCGTCTTGCCCTCCTGGAAAAAGATATTAGTGATCTTGCCTGCAGTCTCGAAAGTAAGATCAACCTCCTCGTCAGGCATTAGTATGGCTTTACCCGCCTTAATCTCGTCAATCAGAGGAGAACGGTTGATAATCAACGCTTTGACAGGTAAAACCTGCTGCATACTGCGACCACCCTGAACGGGACGCGTCTCGACTGCATCTGCATTTTCGGTTTTACCGAATTTCTTTCTGACAGACGGATAGAAAGCCATCCCTGCGACGATAACCACGATAACTGAAAATAGCGTGATTTTTGTACCCTTGCTCATTCTGTTTTTCTGACTTTGATAATCTAATAAGACAATCCGAGAACTAAAAGGTTTAAAGCTAATACGCCTGCATTTTGCAAAACTTGTAATTTACCCTAAATAACTTTTCAGTAAACTGTTTTTGTTGCTGGCTTTCAATTTCCTGATGGCTTTTTCCTTGATTTGGCGCACACGCTCGCGGGTCAGGCCGAACTTGTCGCCTATCTCTTCGAGGGTCATTTCGGAGCCCCCGATGCCGAAAAACATTTTTACGATGTCGCGTTCACGGTCGCTGAGGATGGTCAGGGCGCGGTTCACTTCTTTTGATAGCGATTCGTAGATAAGGCTGCGGTCGGCGTAGGGCGAGTCTTCGTTAGGCAGAACGTCGAGCAAAGTGTTGTCTTCGCCTTCGACGAACGGCGCATCAACCGAAATCGAACGGCCTGAAACCTTCATCGAATCGGCAACCTTATCAATAGGAAGGTCGAGCACGGCGGCAAGTTCTTCCGGCGAAGGACGACGCTCGTGCTGCTGCTCAAACCGCGACAGCGCTTTTGAAATCTTGTTTAACGAACCCACCTGGTTGAGCGGCAGCCTCACGATGCGCGACTGCTCGGCCAAAGCCTGCAAAATCGACTGGCGGATCCACCACACGGCATAAGAAATAAACTTGAAACCGCGAGTCTCGTCAAACTTCTCGGCCGCCTTGATCAGCCCAAGATTGCCCTCGTTGATAAGATCGGGCAGGCTCAATCCCTGGTTCTGATACTGCTTCGCAACCGAAACCACAAAACGCAGGTTGGCGCGCGTCAACTTCCCAAGCGCCGCGCGATCGCCACGTCTGATGGCCTGTGCAAGTTCAACTTCCTCCTCGACAGTGATAAGGTCTTCACGCCCTATCTCCTGAAGATATTTGTCGAGAGAAGCGCTCTCGCGATTGGTTATCGATTTGGTAATCTTTAATTGTCTCATTCAATCTAATTATACGACTTTATGAAAATCTGCAAAAGTAGCCGAAATTTCTGATAATCTCAAAAAAATCGGCTACTTTTTAATAAAATTTAACAAAAAACCTGTTTTTATCTGCTTATTCGTTCAAATCTATTGCTACGTACAGTACTTTGCTCGTTCCCGGATAGATGCCTCTGATGTAGAGTCCGCGCTCGTCGGGAGCCTCTTTCATCAGTGCGTCCACGATCTGGATAAGGGTCGCTTCGGAATTGATACGGGTGTCGTTGGCGTTTAGTATGATGAAGCCGTTTTTGATGCCGGCTGCTTTCAACTTGCCGTTGCCGACTTCGGTTACTTCAAGACCGTAGTTCAGGCCCAGACGCATCTTGGCCTCGCGGCTAAGTTCCTTGTAGGTTCCCCCCAGAATATCAGCCGGCGAGCGATATTTGACCGCTTCGGTCGTGCCCTGATCGTTTTTCAGTTCTACGGTAATGGTTTTTACCGAACCTTTGCGTTCAACTTCGACTTTCACCTTGTCGCCCGGAGTATAGCGGCTGAGTTGGGCTTTCAGTTCGTTGAGACTCTTTGTGCGAGCGCCATTGATCGAAGTGATGATATCGCCTTTTTCTATTCCCGCTTTCTTCGATGGACTTGATTCGGACGAGAAATCCTTGACATAAACGCCGGGGTTTTCTTTCAGTCGCTCGTAAACGCTTTCGCTCGTGTCGTCGTCCTTCATGCCCTGAGTAGAAAGGTCGCGAGTGTAAATTCCGAGCACAGCCCGCTGCACTTGACCATATTCCTTGATGTCGGCGGCGACTTTTTTAACAAGATTGGCAGGAATGGCGAAAGAATAGCCGATGTAGTTGCCGGTGCGCGAAACCAATGCCGCGTTGATGCCTATCAGTTCACCGCGCGTGTTGACCAATGCGCCACCGCTGTTGCCGGGGTTGACCGCAGCATCTGTCTGGATATAGGATTCGATGCGAGCGTGATATTCGCCGTCAGCGCCGGGGTAGCCCGACGAGATGTCGCCGCGCCCAATTGCACTGACAATGCCTGCCGTAACGGTCGATGTCAGGTTGAGCGGATTACCCACAGCCAGCACCCACTGGCCGACTTTCAACATGTCGGAATCGCCGAACGGCAAGACGTGCAGACCTTTTGCGTCGATTTTCAGCAGAGCGATGTCTGTGGCCTCGTCGCTGCCGATCAGTTTGGCGGTGTAGGTTTTGTCGTCGTTGGTCGAGACTTCGATTTCGTCCGCGCCCTCAATCACGTGATTGTTGGTAACGATGTAGCCGTCGGTCGAGATGATAACGCCCGAACCGAAGCCCACGCGCGGCTGTTGCTGCTGTTGCCGGTAAGGCGAACTGCCGCCGCCAAACGGATTGCCGAAGAAAAACTCAAACGGGTCGATATATTCCTGCCTCTGCCGGTTTTGCGAAGGCTTGACGACCGATTTGATGTGCACCACCGCGTTGACGCTCTGTTCGGCTGCGAACGTGAAGTCGGTGTTTTCTGCCGCTTCGGCGTAGGAAGCGAGATGGAACCCGCTCTGGTCGAAACCGCCGGTCTGAGAAGACGAAGATTTGCTTCCGTCGCGGTTGAGATATGAGTAAACCCCAACGGCGACTGTTGCGCTTAATGCGCTGACTAATAAGAAACTGACAAATAGTTTAAAAGTTCTCATAATGCTTGTCTTTAGTTTAATATTTCGTGTTGTTAGATAATACAATTTTCAGAAAGTTTATTCAAATAACGTGCAAAACTCGTTTTCCGACATGTTTTTAGAAATATTTAACCGCATCGGGCCGACAATTAAATCTGTTTAACAGACAAACTGTCATAGACTGTCAGGACGAAGAAAAATTGGCAAAAGCCTAAAAAAATTTTGCTGTTCCAAAAAAATTGCTTACCTTTGCAGTCGAAACCGAAATTCGGGGTGTAGCTCAGCCCGGTTAGAGTACGCGTCTGGGGGGCGTGTGGTCGGACGTTCGAATCGTCTCACCCCGACGGGCGAAAGACAGAGGTTTACAGTAAAATGTGAGCCTCTGTTTGTTTTTCACATCAAATCAGGCCGCAATAGCGCTGTCCGTTCCAACGACTGCTGCAATTCCCATTCGCGGATGCGGGCTTCGTGTCCCGAAAGCAGCACGTCAGGCACTTTCCAGCCGCGATAGTCCGAAGGACGGGTATAAACAGGAGGCGCCAGCAGGCCGTCCTGAAAAGAATCGGACAAAGCGGACTGCTCGTCGCCAATCGCGCCCGGGAGCAGCCTCACAACAGCGTCGGCAATGACGGCTGCGGCAAGTTCCCCGCCGGTAAGCACGTAATCGCCTATCGAAATCTCGCGGGTAATCAGGTGTTCGCGAATACGGTAATCTATGCCCTTGTAATGTCCGCAAAGAATGATAATATTCTGATACATAGACAGTTGGTTGGCTGTTTGCTGGTTAAATGTTTCCCCGTCGGGCGAGGTGTAAATTACCTCGTCGTAAGCGCGTTGCTCTTTCAGAGCGGTAATTGCGCGGTCAACCGGCTCGCACTGAATAACCATACCTGCCTGTCCGCCAAAGGGATAATCATCAACCCGCCGATGACGGGCGTCGGAAGAATAATCGCGCAGATTATGGACGACAATTTCCGCTAAACCTTGTTCCTGTGCGCGTTTCGGAATAGAGCAACCAAGAAATCCTTCTATCATTTCGGGAAGGACGGTGATAATATCAATTCGCAACATTCAATCTTCGAGTTTTATTATGCTGTCCACCACGTATTTACTGTATCCCCGCCACGGAATGGCGTGCAGATACTCGCGGTAATGGAGTTCGACTTCCTTCCCGCCTTCAAGCATCAGGCGTTCGGCAACATCTTTGTCGTCAACGGAAAAAATAAATTCGTTGGATTGCAGAGCGGTATTGGCGCCGCTTTTGAATCCCGCCTGAATGAGTTTTCCTTCATAAGTTTTAAAAACATATCCTTTGTAAACTACATAGTTCAATTGTCCGCTTTTTACGCCTTCGCCCCATACATAATAATAGCGAATGTACAGAAAACCCGCAAAAAAGACAAGAATTATGAGCAAAAAGACAATTAAAAATCTTTTAATTTTCCGACCTATTCCTTTTGTTTCCATAAAATTCTAATTAAATTTTAAAAATATCATTATGCTATTTTTGTGTTTACTAAATTTTACTTACCTTTGCCGCAAAATTAATCAATTATGTTCAAATACATCACATTTTTAACTGTTTTTTTACTGTCCGGCCTGAATTTGCACTCACAATTCGTTGAACCGGTACATTGGACTCGGCAGATAAACGACAAGGGAGAGTTGGTTTTTCACGCCACAGTCGATGCGGGATACCACCTTTACGATATGAATTTACCGGAAGGCGGCCCGATTTCAACCTCGTTTACTTTTGAAAGCGTAAAAGGCGCTTCGCTGTCGGGTAAAGTATTCACTAACAGCAAGATAATCAAGCAATACGAAGAAATGTTCGGGATGACCGTCCGCTGGTTTGGCGAAAATCCGACTTTCATTCAAAAACTGAAAATAACCGACCGCGACAAGTTTTCCGTCAAAGGCTCGATAGAATATATGGCCTGCAACGACGAAAGTTGTGTTCCGGGCAGTGAAGAGTTTTCTTTTTCAGCAAAGGATTTGCCTGCGGGAGTGGAGGTTGTTAAGGAGGAAAACAAAGAGATTGCAAAAGATATTAACGTCGATAATGTCATTAAGGAAGAGGTAACTGATGATTCAACAGATTCTATGGCGCTCGTGATTCCCGAAAACTCCGACGCCGACCTCTGGCAGCCGGTTACCGACAAGTTGCAGTCCTTGGGCGAACAGGTAAAATCGAGCGACAAATCGTGGCTCCTTATTTTCATCGCCGGATTTGCAGGCGGATTGCTGGCTTTGCTTACGCCATGCGTTTGGCCGATAATCCCGATGACGGTAAGTTTTTTCCTGAAACGCTCGAAATCCGACCGCAAGAAAGCAATAGCCGACGCCGTACTTTACGGCCTTTCGATAGTGGTAATCTACCTTTTGCTCGGAATACTGATAACGCTGGCTTTCGGCCCAAGCGCCTTGAACGACCTCTCGACAAATGCGGTGTTCAATTTGCTGTTTTTTGCGCTGTTAGTGCTGTTTGCGGTATCATTTTTCGGGGCGTTTGAACTCACTTTGCCCGCTTCCTGGACAAATAAAATGGACAGCAAGGCCGAATCGACAACCGGCATAGTCAGCATATTTTTTATGGCATTTACGCTGGTTTTGGTATCGTTTTCCTGCACCGGCCCGATTATAGGCACTTTGCTTGTCGAAACCGCCGGAAAGGGAAATATTGCCGGCCCCGCTATCGGAATGTTCGGATTTGCGTTGGCTCTGGCTTTGCCTTTTGCGCTGTTTGCGCTGTTTCCCTCGTGGCTGCAAAACCTTCCGAAGTCGGGCGGCTGGCTCAATTCGGTAAAGGTTGTGCTTGGATTCCTCGAACTTGCGCTGGCTCTGAAATTCCTTTCCGTGGCCGACCTCGCTTACGGCTGGCACATTCTCGACCGCGAAGTATTTCTCGTCCTCTGGATAGTGATTTTTGCATTGCTGGGAGCCTATTTGATTGGCAAACTGAAACTGCCTCACGACAGCGATTTGCCCTTCGTCAGCGTGCCGCGCCTGTTTATGGCGATTATTTCGTTTGCTTTCGCAATATATCTGATTCCGGGACTTTGGGGAGCGCCCCTGAAAGCGGTCAGCGCCTTTTCGCCTCCCCTTTACACGCAGGATTTCAGCCTTTACAACGGCGAAGTCCGCCCAAAATTCCACGATTATGACGAAGGAATGGCTTATGCCCGCAAAAACGGCAAACCTGTGATGCTCGATTTTACAGGTTACGGATGCGTAAATTGCCGCGAAATGGAAGCGTCCGTATGGTCAGACCCCCGCGTTAAAGCGCTGATAGACAACGACTATGTGCTGATTTCGCTTTACGTGGACGATAAAACAAAACTTGACGCTCCGATAGAAATAACCGAATACGACAAGACGCGGCAGTTGAAAACCGTCGGCGACAAATGGTCGTATCTGCAAAGGCATAAATTCGGCTCAAATGCGCAACCATTCTACGTTTTGGTCGATAACGGCGGCAACCCGCTCGCCCCGGCCTACGCATATAAAAAGAATATCGACAAATACATCGAATTTCTTAAAAACGGACTGAACAAATACAATGAGTAAATCTCGAATATAAATAAAAATGGCTAAAAAAGTTTTTGTATCAGGCTGTTACGACCTGCTCCACAGCGGACATGTGGCCTTCTTCAAAGAGGCCTCGCAATTTGGCGACCTTTACGTTGGAATCGGCTCCGACGCAACTATCCGCGAACTGAAAGGCCGCAATACCGTAAACAGCGAGCAGGAGCGGCTTTACATGGTAAAAGCCATTCGATACGTTACCGGAGCCTGGATTAATTCCGGCTCCGGAATTATGGATTTCGAGGCGGATTTCCGGCGTTTCCGCCCCGATATTTTTGTGGTAAACGAAGACGGACATTCGCCTTACAAAGAGCAGATTTGCCGGGAAATGGGCGTTGAATACCATATTTTGAAGCGAATCCCCGACAGCGGACTGCCCGCCCGCAGCACAACCGCAATCCGTTCGTCGGTGCAGTCGCGCCTGCCTTTCCGCCTCGACCTCGCAGGAACCTGGATTGACCAGCCTTACGTGTCGAAATTCGGCCCCGGCTGGGCGATTACAATCTCGCTCGAACCGACGATAGACTTCAACGAGCGCTGCGGAATGTCCACTTCCACCCGCAACGCCGCAATGCGCCTCTGGCCATACGAATTGCCGACAATGCATCCCGAAAAACTCGCGCAGTTGCTTTTCCGTTACGAAAACGAACCCGGACGGAGCGAAATATCAGGAGCGCAGGATTCGATAGGCATCTGTATGCCCGGTCTGGTGCGGCATTACTACGACAAGGCCTACTGGCCTGAAAAAATCGAAACCATTATGGACGAAGATATTCTTTCGTGGCTCGAAAACAATATCAGCCTCGTCCTGCTGTGGCCGCGTCCCGCCGGAACTAACTTATTGAAAGAGACTTACATAAATACGGAAAACGTAAAATCGCTTACCCTTGCGGCCGACATTTGCTGGGAAGGAATCCTGAAAAAAGATTTGCAGCAGTTTGCCGAGGGAATAAAAAAATCGTTTGAAGCGCAGGTCAGGATGTTTCCTGCGATGGCGCCTCCCGAAGTGCAAAAGGCGATAGACGCCTACAAAGACAAGGCTTTGGCGTGGAAACTCGCCGGAGCGGGCGGCGGCGGATATATGGCGCTTATCAGCGACAAACCGGTGGAAAATGCCATCAGAATAAAAATCCGGCGCAGCGGAATGTAATTTATAAATAATTGACAATGAACAAAAAAGAACAAAAAATGCAGGCTTTCGGGCGGTTGCTCGACGTTTTGGACGAACTGCGGATAAAATGCCCCTGGGACAGAAAACAAACCAACGAAAGCCTGCGAACCAACACTATTGAAGAGACTTATGAACTTTGCGAAGCAATTATCCGCAACGACACAGCCGGAATAAAAAAGGAACTCGGCGACGTGCTGCTTCACATCGTTTTTTATGCTAAAATTGCCGAAGAAAAAGGGCAGTTCGACGCTGCCGATGTTTGTAACGCCTTGTGCGACAAACTGATATTCCGCCATCCCCACGTTTTCGGCACAACCGAAGCAAACACTCCAAAAGAAGTTGAACAAAACTGGGAACAGATAAAACTGAAAGAAAAAGGCGGCAACAAAACCGTCCTCGAAGGCGTTCCGGCCTCGCTGCCGAGCGTTCCGAAGGCGCACCGGATTCAGGACAAGGCGCGGAATGCCGGTTTCGACTGGGAACAGCGCGAAGACGTCTGGGAAAAGGTTCTCGAAGAATTTACCGAACTGAAACAGGAAATCGACCGGATGGACGCCGACCGGATGGAATCGGAGTTCGGCGACCTCTTTTTCAGCCTCATCAACGCCGCCCGCCTGTACAAAATAAATCCCGACAACGCGCTCGAACGCACCAACCAGAAATTTATCAACCGCTTCAACTATATGGAGCAAAAAGCGGCCGAACAGGGCAAATCGCTGAACGATATGACGCTTGCCGAAATGGAAGTTTTTTGGCAGGAAGCGAAAAAATAGCCCGTTTTTGCGATTATTTATTAATAAAATTCTATCTTTGCCCTATTAATAACACTTAAATTGAATATGAAAAGGATTTTTACAGGATTATTTTTATTAATGACTGCGGCGGCGCTGTTCGCCCAGAAAGCCGACGACATCTACGGTTTTAATGTTAAAACCATTGATGGCGAAACTTTTGCGATGAAAGACCTTAAAGGCAAGAAAATTATGATTGTCAATGTTGCCTCGAAATGCGGATTAACGCCTCAATACGCCGCATTGCAGAAACTTTACGAGCAGTATGGCGACAAAAACTTTGTGATTATCGCCTTTCCGGCCAACAACTTTGCATCGCAGGAACCCGGCACCAACGCCGAGATTAAGGAGTTTTGCACCGCCAATTACGGAGTAACTTTTCCGGTTATGGAAAAAATTTCGGTACGCGGCGACGACATCGCTCCTATCTACAAATGGCTGACTAAAAAAGAGTTAAACGGCGTAGCCGACGCCGAAGTAACGTGGAATTTCCAAAAATTCCTGATTGACGAGCAGGGAAGGCTCGTAAAGTCCATAGAACCAAAGGTTTCGCCCGATTCCGAGGAAATAATTGACTGGATTTTGGAAAAATAATGTAACTTTTTGCATACTCATTCGTTCTACTTTTGAGTATGAATTCTGATTCGGACAAAGCGTTTTTTACAGCGACAATTTTGCCTCTGAAACTGAAATTGTTCAGGCAAGCGATGAGTATTACCGGTTCAGTTCAAGAGTCGGAAGA
Source organism: Dysgonamonadaceae bacterium (assembly GCA_031272085.1). Taxonomy (GTDB): domain Bacteria; phylum Bacteroidota; class Bacteroidia; order Bacteroidales; family Azobacteroidaceae; genus Azobacteroides. The sequence continues at coordinate 13,506 of JAISUN010000024.1, forward strand.
CGTTGTTCAGGACGTAATGCTAAATCTCTGGCACAGACGCGATTGCTGGAAAAATGTCGATGACTGGGAAGCATATTCCATTGCACTTGTCAAAAACCTTTCGCTCGACAAATTGAAAAGGAAAGGGCGTAGCGAGGCTTCGATTGAGGCTGTGTATGAGGTCAATATGAAATCGGACGATTCAACGCCGGAACGCAATCTTGAAAAGAAAGAATCGCAGAAATTAGTTGAAAAAATAATTTCGCAACTGCCTGAGAAACAGCGCACAATGCTGATTTTACGCGATTTCGACGAACTTTCTTACAAAGAAATCGCCTCACGAATGGGATTAACCGAATCGCAGGTCAAAATCGGCCTGTTTCATGCCAGACAAAAGATGAAAGATTTATATTTGAAGATAGAACAATATGGAAATCAATGAGTTGCAAACATTATTAGAGCGCTACTGGGAAGGCAAAACCTCGGTGGACGAGGAACGGGAAATAAAAGTCCATTTCCTGCAAAATCAGCCGCTGCCGCCTGAATTGGAGCGGTGGCGGAGCCTTTTTTCAGGAATTTCCGAAATTTCCGCCTTGCCGAATGCCGATTTTGACGAAAAAATCCTTGCCGCAATCGACGCGGAAGAAAACGCTAACATTCCGAAAACAAGAAAGTTATGGTACAGGATTTCGGCTGCCGCCTGCATTGCAATTCTCATTTTTGCGGGGATAAAATTCTACCTGCCTGCTGCTGAAAACAACGGCGGAATGAGCGATAAAGAGGCCGCCGAAATCGCCAAGGCTTTCCTTTTTCACGCATCATCCGAACTGAACAAGGCGCAAACCGAGGCGAAAAACCAGTTGGAAATACTCGGCTCCGTTGCGCCAAAATCCGACTTAAAACAATGATTATGAAAAACTTACTGTCAATATTGTTTATTTTCTGTTTCAGCCTTGCAAAAAGCCAGGGAGTTGTGCAGCAATTTTCGGAACAGACCGGAGGCACAAAAAATGGAGCAATAATGATGAGCATTTCCGGCAAAATGTTGAAAATGTCGGTTGAAGAAAAAGATGAGAACAAAGAATTTCTGGCTTTCATATCCAAAATAAAAAAGATGTCGTTCCTTACAAATAAGGAAGTTACGGACGAAGACAGGAAAAAACTCAAAAAATTGCTCGCGCCTTTCGACGAACTGCTGTCGGTTGAAGAAAACGAGATGACAACCTCAATGTTCGTCATAGAAAAAGACGGAATTACAAGCAATTTCGTGATGTTGGTCGATTACGATAAATATCTTAATATTATGGAGTTAACCGGAAATATCGACCTCGAACTGATGGCAAAATTACCGACAGATATGAGCGTCAGCGGAACTGATTTCTCAAAAAGTTTGGAAAAACTGAAAAATATAAAAAACAAAAATAAGAAATAGTATGAAAAAGTTAGCATTATTACTGGCAATGGCCGCTTTCGGCCCCGCATCGTTTTCGCAAACGAAACTTGCGGACAAGTATTTCGACGTGCGCAAGGGCGCTTCCGAAGATGAAATTACAGTGAAAACGCTTACAGGCGAAGAATTTACGACGCAAATAAGCGACTCTGTAAATGCCTCAAAAATTACCGACGACGAGAAACTACAAGTTTTTGAAATCCTGAAAAAATTGGATACGGCAACGATTTTGTTAGACTTAAATCCGCCACAAAGAGGCGACAGCGCCTATCAGGAAATAAAGCAGATGATTGGCAGTTACGAAGAACCTTGGTCATTTTCAATAAGTACTATGGATATGCAATTTCTGACAGATAACGCCGAAAAAGAAGAAGATAGCATAAGCGAATTTTCAATCGTCTGCACATCCAAAATCAGGGATTTATTTATGGAAATGTTTAAGATTAACTTAGACTCTATTGACTCTGCATATATTAAAAATTATGGTAGAAAACCAAAGCGCTCATCCACATTTTCAGGAATTATACAACTTTTATGGATAAAACTTCATTACAAAGATTCTAACAATAATCCTGCCGGCATTTTGTCAATGAAATTTTGCGAACCGATAACGACCGAAGATTGTATGCTGCTTTTCAAAAGTACGGTAAGTAAAGCGGAAGAAGAAAATACTGCTGAAAGCGACTCTATCGACAATTCGAGTTTTGATATTTCTATTTCCGAAGTATCAGAACCATACGTCTCTGAAAATTGCGGCCCGGAAGAAGTTATAGAGCCGGAAGGAACAGTGATAATTGACCGCCTGAAATATTACGAATGCAAAAATCTGAAATCGGCGGTTCTTCCCAAAAGCGTTAGGCTTATAGAGTTCGAAGCATTTAAAGGTAGCGGGCTTAAATCGGTTACGCTTAACGAAGGATTGAAACTGATAGAAGATTTTGCATTTGCCCAATGCGAATCGCTCCGGCACATAGATATTCCTGCAAGTGTGGATTCTATTGAGGATCACGCATTTCAAGGCGCAGGATTTAAAGAATTTCGATTCCCGGATTCAGTCAGAACTCTGACACGAGGCGTTTTAAACGGCTGTCAAAAGTTGAAAAAGGTCTATTTGCCCAAAAATGCAGTTTATATCGACCCCAGTTGTATGTTCTGTTCCTGGAATATCAAAGAAATTGTGATTACAGCCGAAGAACCGCCAAGGCTTGACTCTCCGTTTGAATTTATAAACGACAAATTTATTGTCCGCGTTCCGCGTCAATCGCTCGAAAAATACAAGTCTGCCAATGGCTGGAAAGATATGCGGATAAAGCCGTTAAAGTAATTCCGAGGCCTTTTCTAAATTTTCCGCAGCCTCCGCCCACTTGTCCATATTGTCGGACAGTTTCTTTTGCAGTTCGGCGTGCTGCCAGAGCAAATCGGCGTTCGATGCGCCTTCGGGAGTAATCAGGACGGCCTCCAGTCGCTTTATCTCGACTTCGAGTTCCGCAATCTGCTTTTCGTAAGCGGCAATCTCGCGTTCGATGCGCTTTTGCAGGCGTTGTTGCTCTTTCCGCTGCTGATAAGTTAGGACGGAAGCCTCTTTTTCGGCCGACTTTTCGGATTTCTGTTCTGACGCAGGTTTGACGTCCCGTTCCAATTCGGCAAGGTTTTCGATTCTTTTATGTTCTAAAAACTCGTAAATTCCACCAAGATGTTCGCGAACCTGCTGATTGCCAAACTCATAAACTTTTGTTACCAATCCTTCGAGAAATTCGCGGTCGTGGGAAACGATAACCGCCGTACCGTCGAAAGTGCGCAAAGCCTCTTTCAGAACGTCTTTCGAGCGCATATCAAGGTGGTTTGTAGGCTCGTCGAGAATCAGCAGATTGACCGGTTCGAGCAGTAGCCGAATCATCGCCAAACGGGTGCGTTCGCCGCCCGACAGCACCGCGACTTTCTTGTCCGAAGCCTCGCCGCCGAACATAAAAGCGCCCAGAATATCGCGTATTTTGGTGCGGACGTCGCCGGTTGCTACATAGTCGATTGTTTCAAAAACGCTCATTTTTTCGTCCATCAAATCGGCCTGATTTTGAGCAAAATAGCCGATTTTTACGTTATGGCCGAGCGTAAGTTTGCCCTCAAACGGGATTTCGCCCATAATGCACTTTACCAAAGTCGATTTTCCCTCGCCGTTTTTGCCTACAAAGGCCACTTTTTCGCCGCGGTTTACAGTCAGATTTACGTTTTGGAAAACGGTATGTTCGCCGTAATTTTTGGCCACATTTTCCATAATTACCGGATAGGAACCCGAACGCGGAGCAGGCGGGAATTTCAGCCGCAGAGCGGAATTATCCTCGTCGTCGATTTCTATTCTCTCGATTTTTTCCAACTGTTTGATGCGGCTCTGCACCTGAACGGCCTTGGTCGCCTTGTAGCGAAACCGCTCGATAAACTCCTCTGTATCTTCTATTTGCTTGCGCTGGTTTTCGTAGGCGCGAATTTGCTGTTCGCGACGTTCGCGGCGCAATTCCACGTATTTTGTGTAATTTACGCGGTAGTCGTAAATTTTTCCGAGCGAAATTTCTATCGTCCGCTGGCAAACTTTGTCGAGGAAAGCGCGGTCGTGCGAAACTAAAATTACCGCTTTTGCCTGCGAGGTGAGGAAATTTTCGAGCCACTGAATCGACTCGATGTCAAGGTGGTTGGTAGGCTCGTCGAGCAGCAGGATGTCGGGTTTTTGAAGCAGGATTTTGGCCAATTCGATTCTCATCCGCCAGCCACCGCTAAATTCAGCGGTCGAGCGGTCGAAATCCGAACGCAGAAAACCAAGTCCGAGCAGAGTTTTTTCGATTTCGGCGTCGCGGCCTGTTGCGCCTTCCATTGCTAAATGCTCGTTCAGCAGCGAAATATTGTCGATAAGTTTATGGTACGCTTCCGATTCGTAATCCTCGCGCTCGGCGAGTTCGCGGTTCAGTTTTTCGAGCCGCTCCTCCATTTCCATAATTTTTCCGAAAGCGAGGGCTGCTTCTTCGCGGACGGTCCGCTCGTCGGTATGGTTCATCTGTTGCGGAAGATAGCCTATTGTAGCCTCTTTCGGAACGGACACGCCGCCCGAAGTCGGCTCCTGCAATCCGGCAAATATTTTCAGGAGCGTGGATTTTCCCGCCCCGTTTTTGCCGACGAGTGCAATCCTGTCCTTTTTATCAACCACAAAACCTATGTTGTCAAGCAGCGTAAAGCCGCCGAAAGATACTGTCAAATTCTCGATAGAAAACATATTTTTCCTTAATTTTACCCGGCCGCCTCTTCAAACCACCTGAAAACCAGAGCGTTCTGCTCATCGACCGTCATATCGGAATTGTCTAAAACCCGCGCATCGCAGGCCTGACGGAGCGGCCCGTCTTTGCGGGTGGAATCTATCCGGTCGCGGGTGGAAAGATTTTCCAACACTTCATCAAATTCTACCTTGTCGCCCTTGGCTAACAGTTCGGCCATCCGGCGTTGAGCGCGGATTTCGGGACGGGCTGTAACAAAAATTTTCAGTTCGGCTTCCGGAAAAACCACAGTGCCGATGTCGCGGCCGTCCATCACGATTCCTTTTTCCTGCCCCATTGCCTGCTGCTGGCGCACCATTTCTTCGCGCACAAAGCCGACTGCCGCAACGGGACTGACTTTCGCCGCAACGCCCATTCCGCGAATTTCGCGCTCTACATTGCGCCCGTTAAGGTAAGTGTCTGATTTACCGGTCGTTTCGTTGAAATGGAACGTTATTTTTATTTCCGAAATCAAGTTCTGCAATTCCTTTTCATCCAATGTATCGCCGATGAACAGGCCGTTTTCGAGGCAAAACAGAGTAACGGCGCGGTACATTGCGCCGCTGTCGATGTAACTGTACTTTATTTTTTTAGCCAAGTCCTTGGCTATGGTGCTTTTACCGCATGACGAGTAACCGTCGATGGCTATAATAATTTTCTTCATAATTTCATTTCTGCAAGCGAGGTTGATACTCCAAACATAAAGGCTGTGGCCGAAGGATGATATTGTGCAACGGAAAATCCAAAGGCGAAGGCTTTTACACGCAATCCGGCTCCAAACGAGAATCCGGCGAACTTGTTTCCGTCGGCAATCTGCATATCGGAAGCCCGTTTCAGGTTGTAAGCCGCTCCAATCCAGAAGTTTTCGGTAGGCAAAAATTCGAGCGATACGACAAAATGCCGAACGAAAGAATAGGCAGTCAGGCGGTTAATATCGTGCATCGTAAGCGAATAGCGAATCGGCGCGTGCGCGATTTTCTTGCTGAATCCCAACTGCACATCCCATGGCAAATTGGCAAGTTCGTCTTCGTAAGCCTTTATTTGTCGCCCCATATTTCGGCTGACAAGGCCGACAGAGAGGTTTCGGTCGCGGTCGTAATAACTCAATCCGAGGTCAACGCCCAACCCGATAGCGGTGTTGTGAGCGTAATCGGAATAGATGAATTTTGCATCCACGCCGCCGCGAAGTTTTTCCGACAAGTCGCGCGAAAAGAAAATATTTCCGCAAATGTCGGATGCTTTCAGCGAGCCGAGAACCTGCTGGTCTTGCGTGGTTTCGTACATTTTGCCGTAGTTGGCGTAATTCACGCCTATTCCCCACGCGCTGCGTTCGCCTATGGCTTTGGCAAAACTCACGCTGCCCACGCCCACGTCGGCAATGTAGTTTAAGTAGTTGGCGTCTATGGTTTTATCCATTTCCTGACCGAGAAAAGCCGGATTGTGGTAAACCGTCGAAAGGTCGTTTTCAATAATGGAAACGTTGACGCCTCCCAGCGCGGAAATACGCGTAGAAGCCGGCAAAAGCAGGTAATCGAAGCCCGTTTTTCCTTCCTGTGCCGAAAGGGAAAAAGCGAACGACAAGAGGCATAGAATTGACAAAATTTTTCGCATTGGCTTTCAAAAATTATGCAAATTTACGATTTTTCGCTTTAATACTAACGTCTAAAAGCGGAAAAAATTATCTTTGCACTCTGAAATCGTAAAAATGGAAGAAAAAAAAACTCACCGGGCAGATTTGGAAAACCAACGGACAATGTTTTTCCTGATGGGCTTTGCAGCCGTATTGTCCGCTTTTTTCGTGATGCTCGAATGGCGGAGCGAAGATTCGGATTACGGCGACCTTGGCCTGCTGAATCCGTATTTTATAGAGTCGGAACTTCAAGGCGAGCCTGCCGCCCCGATGAGCGAACATACGTCAGAAACTCCCGAAACCCGTCCCGAACAGCCGGAAACAGAGGCCGTTGTACACGAAGATTACCGGATAGTGGAAAAATTGCCGACGAAACTGGAAGCCGACGAAATACTGCAAATCCGGGGCGACACTGCCCCTACCCTGCCGGAACTGATTGATTTGAAAACGCTTATGACATACGAGAACAGCAACCCTTCCGATATTGAGAAGCGGGCGGCGCAGGCGGCTGCAAAGGGTCAGGAAGGAGCGCCTCAGTTTCCGGGCGGCAATGTGGCTCTGGTCCGCTTTATCCATCAAAATCTGAAATATCCCGAAGTTGCGCTCAAACAGCGGATTCAGGGGCGCGTCTGGTGTTCGTTCGTGGTGGACAAAGACGGCGCAATGTCGGATTTGCGCGTCGAGAGCGGAGTTTATTCATTTCTCGACGATGAAGCCCTGCGCGTCCTGCGGCTGATGCCTCAATGGTCGCCTGCTGTGGAAAACGGGCGGAAAATCGCTTCGCGAGTTTATTTGCCGATAGTTTTTAAGCGTTAAACATCCCTTTAACTCGAACAATAGCCTCCGCAAGCCGGTCGATTTCTTCTTCCGTATTGTAAAATGCGAATGAAGCACGCAAAGTGCCTTCGATGCCGAAAAATTCCATCAACGGCTGGGCGCAATGATGACCTGTGCGGAGCGCAAAACCGAGCCTGTCAAGCAACATTCCCATATCATAAGGGTGGATTTCGCCAACCAAAAACGAGATAACAGAACTCTTGCGGCGGGCGTTCCCAATCAGTTTAACTCCTTCTATTTGAAGCAATTTTTCGGTAGCATAATACAGCAAATGTTCTTCGTAAGCGCGGATATTGTCGAGGCCGATTTTTTCGATATAGCGGATAGCCTCGCCCAGAGCGGTAGAGCCGACGTAATCGGGAGTTCCGGCCTCGAATTTGAACGGCAATTCGTTGAAAGTCGTTTTCGCAAAACTGACATGGGCTATCATTTCGCCTCCCCCTTGATATGGCGGCAAACGGTCTAACCAAGCCTCTTTGCCGTACAGAACGCCGATTCCGGCAGGGCCGTACATTTTGTGCGACGAGAAAACCAAAAAATCGCAGTCGAGAGCCTGAACATCGGTTTTCAGGTGCTGAACCGATTGCGCGGCGTCAATCAGCACCGGAATATTGTAACTGTGAGCAAGTTGCACTATTTTTTCGACATCGTTTACAGTTCCCAAAACATTCGATACGTGAGCGACGGAAATCAGGCGCGTTTTCGACGAAATCTGCTCTTCAAGGGCTTCTATGCGGAGTTCGCCGTCCTCGGTAATCGGGGCGACTTTCAGTTCCACGCCGAAAATATCGCTCTGGATTTGCCAGGGAACAATATTGGCGTGATGTTCCATTGTCGTGATTAAAATTTCGTCGCCCGGCTTGCATTGCGAGCGGCAAAAACTGCTGGCTACCAGATTGATAGCCTCGGTAGTCCCGCGCGTAAAAACTATTTCGGCGGGCGAAGCGGCATTGATGTACTGCTGCACCGTCCGGCGAGCGTTTTCGTGCGATTCGGTGGCCAACTGGCTCAAATGATGAACTCCGCGATGAATATTTGCATTGATTGTAGAATAGACTTCCTCAATCTTGTTCAGCACGCAGAGGGGTTTTTGAGTAGTTGCGGCATTGTCGAAGTAAACAAGCGGCTTGCCAAAAATTTCCCGCGAAAGAATGGGAAAATCGCGGCGTATTTGTTCAATATTAAGATTAGAAATGTTCATTTTTTTGTTCCGATATACATTGTGCAGATTCCAAAAGTCATTCGTTTAAATATAACATCCTGATAACCAACGTTTTCCATTATTTTTTTCATTGCTTCGCCCTGCGGAAACGCCCTGATTGATTCGGGCAAATAGCGGTAAGCGGAGGATTTGCCGCCCGAAATCAGGCGCCCAATTGTCGGAATTGCCTTTGAATAAAGCGAATAGGCCTGTTTCATCGGAAAATGTTCGGGCGTGGTCAATTCTAAAATCATCAACCTGCCTTCGGGACGGATGACGCGGAGAATCTCGCTCAATCCAAGGTCAAGATTCTCGAAATTCCGCACTCCGAAAGCGACTATGGCCGCATCGAAGGTGTTGTCGGCCAGCGTGAGGGCTGCGCAATCCTGCCGCTCGAACGAGATTCGGCCGGACAGTCCCGCGCGTTCGGTTTTTTCCCGCGCAATGGCCATCATCTGTTCCGAAAGGTCGATTCCAAGCACGTGTTCGGGATTCAGGCGGCGGACGGCTTCGATGGCCAAATCGCCGGTTCCGGTAGCAATATCGAGGATTTTGCGGGGATTAAGCGGTTTCAGAGCCGAAATTCCCCGCCGGCGCCAGGATTTGTCGATGCCCATCGAGAGCGAGTGGTTAAGCAGGTCGTAACGGCCAGAAATGGCGTCAAACATACGCTCGACCTGCACGCTTTTGGGCGACAGGTCGGCAGAATCGGGTAATATTTTTTCTGCGGGATTCGTCATTTTGCATCAAAAGTTTATTTATAAATGCAAAAGTAGTTATTATTTTTTATTTTGCAAAAAATCAACTTAAAATCAAAATTCAGACAATCAAAAAAGGTTTTGGTTAAACTTATTGATGTGCACACATCTTATATTAAAACTAACTAACTAATGTGAACTAATTCTCTTGAAATGGAATTATTGAAAAGTTATTTTTTGATATGAATTAACAGTCTCGAACATAGCTTCTTCTTTTTGTTTTCTTCGCTTTTGAATGAGATAATCGCCTTCACTATTTCTATATGCTTACATTCATCGTCGGGACAAGGACAAGTGCAAGTTTGCCCTGTGAAAGTTTTTCCGTCGCCGTTTACGAAAATGGTATATCGGCCGTAGCGGCCTTCGTAGCAGGCTTCCCACTGGTCGGGAGCGGCTTCTTTCAGTTCTGTAAGTCCCATAAACATTTTTTCTAAAATTATAAAGTTTTAAAAACTGTCTTTTCCAAGCAATTCTTCAATCCGCGCGTAACGCCCACGGACTATGCCGTCCTTGTCTATTAAAACTAACGTGGGAGCGCCTACAACGCCGTAATTGATAAAATTTTCGCCGTCAAAACCGCGAAAATCGCACAAGTTGTCCTGCCAGACAAGTTTTTGAGCCGTTTCTTCAAAAAGTCCGCGGTTTACGTCCGCGGCAATCGAAATCACGCGGATTCGATTGTCTTTCAGCAAGTTGTAGCGGCCAATTATTTTGTGCAGTTCGTTTTGGCAGTTTCCGCAATCGCTGTCGTAGAACACGATTAGCGCGTTTTTCGGCTGAATTGTGTCTGTGCCGTTGATGATTGCCGGAGCCGCCTGTCCCAAAATCGGATATTTTATATCCGAAAAAATTTCCGGAAGCAGATATTCCCTTCGGCTGTACTTGCTTAAAACATTGATTATAGCCTGCGAAAGCGCAAGATGGATTTCCGGTTCTTTTGTCCGTTCCAGCATTTT
>JAISUN010000015.1 GCA_031272085.1 Dysgonamonadaceae bacterium
GTAATTTTGTATATGATATTGTCTTCCATAATTTTATGCTATTTTAAATTTATCCGTATGACCATCAAGAAAATACTCAACAAGTTGCGGAATGAATTTGCCTTTGTATGGATGCAAACGATGCACGTGCTTTGTCGTTTCTGCTTCCTTATATTGGTCGAAAGAGAGCGCCCAATTGAGGTCGTCCCCAAGACGCTCTTTGAATATTACCTCCCGCGCCCCATTATAGGACTGATAATACTGTATCAATTCTTGCAAATCTACCTGCGTAGAGCCGTTTTCGCCAATCTTTCTTATACGCCCATACTGAATTAGATAGGCGATATTAGAGGTCGTAACGTTCTTGCCGAGATGCTTGCTTGCCCACTCGCTGGCTTCCTTAATTGTTAAAAGTGATGGCGCTTCTGTCATTTTCTTTGTATTTTTTTACCCCGCAAATTTACTAAATTTTCAGCAAAAAATTGAAGAATTGATATTTTGTTGTATCTTTGTCATTAATTTATCATTTTGTTATGGAAAATAAATTTTCGAAATTAGAGCCTGAAATCGTAAAAATGCTGAAAACGGTTTACGACCCCGAAATTCCCGTTAATATATACGATTTGGGACTGATTTACGGCATCGATATAGACGCTGAAAACAACGTTACAATTACGATGACGCTGACTGCTCCGGCCTGTCCGGCTGCCGATTTCATAGCCGAAGACGTGAAAATGCGCGTGGAATCGGTCGAAGGCGTGGGCAACGTGGAAATAAAGATTGTTTTTGAACCGGAATGGCATCAGGGCTTGATGAGCGAAGAGGCCAAACTCGAACTCGGCTTCCTTTGAACCGCAGACCGTCCTGAAATGGCAAGAGATAAGATTTTTTTTGCATCCGATATGCACTTCGGCGCCGAGGTTTTCGGCTCGTCCCGCGAGCGCGAAATGCGTTTTGTGCGCTGGCTCGATTCCATAAAGCACGAAGCGAAAGCAATTTACCTGCTCGGCGACGTGTTCGATTTCTGGTTTGAATACCGGCAATCCGTTCCCCAAGGATTTACCCGCTTTCTGGGGAAAATTGCCGAATTGAGCGACGAAGGCGTTGATATTCACTGGTTTACCGGCAATCACGACATCTGGATTTTCGATTATTTGCCCCGCGAACTCGGCATTACTATCCATCGTGAACCGCTGATAGCGGAATTTGGCGGTAAAACGTTTTATTTAGCGCACGGCGACGGGATGGGCGACAAATCGCCGTCATTCAGGTTTATACGCTGGATTTTCCACAACCGCGTTTGTCAATGGCTTTTCCGCCTGATTCATCCCGATTTTGGAATCTGGTTAGCCTTGAAATGGGCTAAAAACAGCCGGATGAAGGAGTTGCAAAATCCGCTGCCTTACCTTGGCGAGGAGCGCGAACATTTGGTCCTTTATGCAAAGGATTATTTGAAAAGCCATCCCGAAACGGATTATCTGATTTTCGGGCACCGGCATATTTTGCTCGACCTGCAATTAACAAGCCACAGCCGGTTGCTCATACTTGGCGACTGGCTGCAACATTTCTCTTACGCCGTTTTCGACGGGCAGGAAATCAGGCTTGAACAAAATCTTTTACCCGATTAGTCGGCAGGTTCGGGTACCGGAGTAATCGGCGTTCCCTGTGTTGCGGGCTGCACGGGCGCTTCCTGCTGTTCAAACGGGGTTACGCCTGAACCTTGGTTTGCCGGAGCCGTATTCTGTATCTCGTCGCGGATTTGCGATTCGTTTCCGGCGCCGCCTTTCGGCATAGCCAGCGAAGCCAGCACGCAACCGACAACAATAAGGCCGGCTAACCAGTAAGTTGTTTTTTCGAGAAAATCGGTAGTTTTACGCACGCCCATTACCTGATTGGACGAGGCGAAACCTGCTGCCAAGCCTCCTCCTTTCGAGTTCTGAACAAGGACAATCAATATCATAAATATTGACAGAATAACTACTACTACGCAAAATAAGATGTACATTTTTTACTTTTTTATTTATTGTTATTTGAATTTTCAATCAATTTTTCCAAAAATCGAATTTGGGCTGCAAAGTAACGACTTTTTTCCGGATAAAGCAAATTTAATTTGCTAATTATTTCCAAAGCCCGCGAATATTTTTTTTGTTTGATGTAAATTTTAGCCAGAGTTTCAGAGAAAAAATTGCTTTCCGCCGAATTTTCGGAATCATCGGGGAATGGCTGTTCATCGCTGTTTTCGGACGATTCCGGCTCGCTTTGAGGCACAATCCGCATCGTCTGCCGGCGGTCTTCTTCCAAAAAACGGTCGATAAGTTCCTGTCCGTGAAGTTTTGCATTTTCCGTTTCGCTTTCGGCGGCCGCTTCTTCCGAAAGATTATAGGTAACGTAATCTTCCGAAACAATGACCGGCTCTTCCGCCGTTTCCGTTTCTTCAAGGAAACGGTCGATGCGCTCGAAAGGGTCTATTGTTGTTGTATTGCCTTTTGTTTCAAGGCGTTCCAATTTTTGAGGACTGAAAAAATTTCGGTTTACGAGAAAAAACATTTTCCTGCGGTCGTTCAGGTAAAGGGCTGCCTTGCGAAGTTCGACTGTAAAGCGCGAATCTTTGAGTTCCAAATAGTTAAGCGCATAAAGCAAATGGGCGGCCTGAAAAGCCGGATATTCCGCCAGAAGCGAAGAAATCTGCGCAAGGCTTTTATTGTCAAGCGCTTGCTCGCCTCTGACGAGCCGGTTTATTTCATTTGCTTTAATCATATACGTTACCAGTTTCCGAAAGTTGAGTTGTAAATTTTATCTACAAGTTCTTTTACGATGGACTTAACTAATTCATCCTGAACGGAATCGAGCGACTGGCTACTGTCAAATTCCTTTGAAGACGAAAAAGACTGGTCGATATCTTTGCCTTCCTCGCGGTTGTTCACGTAATGGACGCGGACGGTAACGGTGAGGCTGGTCATCGACGAATAAGCGTCTTCCTTGACGGCCATGCCCGTAACGTCGAAGCCGGTTATTTCGCCGGTTATTTCGATGTCGGCATTGTTTTCCACCTCTTTCAGGCGGGTTTGTTCGATGAAACGCTTGCGGAGCGCGAGGTCGAAAATCTGGCTCATTTCGGGATATGCCGAAGTGCGGTTCGGAAACTGCTCGATACGGATGGTTTTCGTAAGGTCGTAATTGATTGTCCCACTGTCGAATTTGTATGAAATCGAGCAGGAAACCGGCAGCAAAGCCAGCATCAAACCGAAAGTTATTATTCTAATAAAATTATTCCAGCCCATATTCCTTAATCTTGCGGTACAGAGTTCGTTCCGATATTTTCAGGTCTTTTGCGGCGCTTCGCCTGTTGCCTTTGTTTCGGGCGAGGGCTTTTTCGATTCGCTCTTTTACGAGTTCTTCCAGCGACATTGTTTCCTGCGGCTCCTCGTGGACGTCGTCGTCCGCTTCGGTATATTCGTCGTAAGAAACGTGTTCGAGCGGAGTAATGTTGATGTCTTCCATTTTGACGGGCGCTGCGGGATGTTTTTCCATATTTTTGTTCATTTCCGGCACCATCCGCTTCAATTCGTTTATGTCCTTGCGCATATCGAAAAGAAGTTGGTAGAGGATTTCCCTTTCATTATTGAAAAAACGCTGTTCATCAACTCTTTGCGAGAGTACCGGCAAATCGCCCGCATCGGGGTTTACGAGGTAAGTTTTCAGGCGTTCGGCCGAAATTTCCCTGTCTTGTTCGGTAACGGAAATGCTTTCGGCAACGTTTTTCAGTTCGCGGATATTTCCCGGCCAGCGGTATTTCATCAGGACGATTTTTGCTTCGTCGGTCAGATGGATAGCGGGCATCCGGTATTTTTCGGCAGCGTCGGCGGCAAATTTGCGGAACAGCAGGTAAATATCGTCTTTCCGGCTTCGGAGCGGCGGAACCATAATCGACACGGCGTTGAGGCGGTAATAAAGGTCTTCGCGGAATTTGCCGTTGCGGATGGCGGTCAGCAGGTCGAGGTTTGTTGCGGCCACGATGCGGACGTCGGTTTTTTGCGCTTTCGACGAGCCGACGCGCATAAATTCGCCGTATTCCAGCACGCGGAGCAGCCGCGCTTGTGTCGCCATCGGCAATTCGCCCACTTCGTCGAGGAAGAGGGTGCCTTTGTCGGCGACCTCGAAATATCCGCGGCGTTCGGAAACCGCGCTTGTGAACGAGCCTTTTTCGTGGCCGAAAAGTTCCGAATCGACGGTTCCTTCCGGTATCGCGCCGCAGTTTACCGCGAAATAGGGGCCGTGTTTCCGCAGACTGTTTTGATGGATAATCTGGGGAAAAACCTCTTTGCCTACGCCGCTTTCGCCCGTAATCAATACGGTAAGGTCGGTAGGCGCGATGCGAATTGCTTTTTCTATTTCGTGATTGAGGGCAGAATAGTTGCCCACAATTCCAAATCGCTGTTTAATGCTTTGTAAATCAATCATTTAAGCAATGAGATGATTAAACTCAAATTAGTGAATATGAGTGCAAAGGTAATGCTTTTTTTGGGATGGGCAAAAAAAACTTGCAGAATGACTGTTTTGTTTTGATGCCGGCAAAAACAAACGAGATTGTCCATTGCGGACAATCTCGTTAAAATTTGGCATTAAATTGTAAATATTACGGTTCTTCGGTAGTTTCTTCGGGAATATCCGTTGTATCAATATGTCCGGTGGTAGTTACTGCTTCGCCTTTAATCAGCGCAGGATAATTTGCCGGAAGGAAATGTCGCGTTTTCAGCCCTGTCCGGTCGAGATAAGCCTTGCGTTTTTCTGCTTCTTTAAGGAGTTTTTCTCCGTCTTTTCTTCCGTTATCGCCGGCCGAGATGGCAGTTGCATATTCAGTTATCATTTCGGGCTGGTCAAGCGTAAAGTAAATGACGCATAGATTGTAATTGGCTATGTATCGCAGTTTATCGTCGGCTTTGAGTTTCGGGTCGGCGTATTTTGCGGGAATCGATTTGAAATACTCAATCAGAGGGGCGATACTGTCGGGATTTACCGGATTATTGCCGTCGGCGGCGGAAAGTGCACGTTTAAGCGTTTCGACATTGGCTCGCATAGTGATGTTTTCGTCGTGTTTTTTTTCGTCCATTGTTTTTATCTCTTCATTTTCGGTAAATGTTGGGAAACCATATTCGAGCGACGCTTTGTTTGAGGCATATTCCGCTATTTTAAGGGATAATTCCCGTTGCCAGCCGGCAATAATTCCTTCCTTGTTGTCGTTCCAATATTTGGCGGCCGCGTCGTATGATGAGTATGACGACGTACTCCAATTTCCTTTCGGATTGCAGTTTTCCTGCACTAACTCTTCATTGTTGAATTTAATCACATACGAGCCTTCCATTGAATAAGTAGCCGAAACGTAGTAAGAGTACGTTTTGGTTTCTTTGCCGTCTTTATCTTTGGAAGTATTGGTAACAGTGTTTACTCTGCGGTCTTCCACGATAACATTGTTGGCGCGGACAGTAACAATCATCTTGGCGTCGGCCTCGGCTTCGGCCTTTTGCTGTCCCCGAACGATGATTTTTTCGGCAAGTTCTTCACTGTCGATGTTTCGTATGGAACTGTTAACTGTCGCTTTTCCCCACCAGTTGAAAATTGGCGGGTCGAGAGGTTTTGCCGGGACGCACCGATAGGAATACCGGAACTTAACTCCGTCAACGTCAATGTTTTTTGTTTGTGCAAACAAGTTTGCAATGGGCAGTAATACTGCAATAACAAATAAAATCCTTTTCATTTCAGTCCTTTTTAAGTTTGTTAATAATCAATTCACAAAGATATATCTTTTTTTAGAGTTAAAATAAATCTTTTGTGAAAATTTTCAAATTTTCACAAAAACGGCGTTTTTTTTCTTAATTATTAAACCAATTATTTATTCCCTCTACCGAATATTAGCAATGCTGATAATGTCCGCGAAAACGCCGGCGGCGGTAACGGCCGCGCCTGCGCCGTAGCCCTTGATAATCATCGGAAATTCGTTGTAACGCTCTGTGGTAATGAGGATTATATTGTTGCTGCCTTCCAATTCGTAAAACGGATGGCTGCGGTCAACTTCTTGAAGCCCTACGCTGCATTTGCCTCTGTCCATTTGAGCGACAAAGCGGTAGCGTTTGCCTTCGGATTCGAGTTGCAGGCGTTTCTTCTCAAAAACCTCGTCAAGTGCGGTAATTTTCTTGCGGAAATCGTCGAGGCTGCCCTTGAAAAAATCGTCGGGAACAAAAAGATTTTTTTCCACATCGGCCTGCTCAACTTCGTAACCTGCTTCGCGGGAAAGGATTACGAGTTTGCGGATAACATCCGTCCCGCTCAAATCGATTCGCGGGTCAGGCTCCGAAAAACGGGCTTCGCGAGCCATTTCTATGGCCTTGCTCAACGGAATTTCGGCCGACAGGGTATTGAAAATATAATTCAGCGTGCCTGACAGTACGGCTTGGAGTTTCAGGATTTTATCGCCGCTGTTTATCAGGGCGTTCATTGTGTTGATTATCGGCAAACCCGCTCCCACATTGGTTTCAAACAGGTATTTCACTCCGCGTTTGCGGGCTGTTTCTTTCAGCAGATGATAGTTTGAATATTCCGAAGAAGCGGCGATTTTATTGGCGGCCACGACAGAGATATTATGCGAGAGAAAATCGGCGTAAAGCGCTGCTATATCAGGACTTGCCGTGCAATCGACAAACACCGAATTGAAAATGTTCATTTTCAGAATCTCGCTACGAAGGGAATCCGGCGTAGTTGGTTTGCCGTTCTGACGCAGATTTTCGAGATAATTTTCGAGGTTTATCCCGTTGCGGTCTAAAATCATGCTGCTTTCGTCGGCTATGCCTACTACATTAAGTTTCAGGCCGTTATGTTCCATTAGCGTTTTCTGCTGATTGCGGATTTGTTCGAGCAGGTTTCCGCCCACGGTTCCGATGCCGGTAATAAAGAGGTTAAGTACCTGATAATCCGACAGGAAGAAAGAATCGTGAATTGAGTTGAGCGCTTTTCGGAGGTGCTGACTTTCGATAACGAACGAGATATTGGTTTCCGAAGCGCCCTGTGCGCAGGCGATAACGCTGATTCCGCTCCGGCCGAGCGTTCCGAAGAGTTTTCCGGCTATGCCGGGCGTCCGTTTCATATTTTCGCCCACGATAGCCACGGTTGCGAGGCCTTTTTCGGCTTTCACATCGTTTATTTCGCCCTGAATCATATCGGTTTTGAACTCCTCTTTCAGCACTTTCACGGCGAGGTCGGCGTCTTCGTTTTTCACTGCAAACGAGGTCGTGTTTTCCGACGAGGCTTGCGAAACCATAAAAACGCTGATTCCGACGTCGGTTAATGATTTGAATATACGGTAATTAACGCCGATAACGCCAACCATTCCAAGCCCCTGAACCGTTATCAGGCAGGTGTCGCTGATTGAAGAAATGCCCTTGATGGATTTTTCGCCATCCAATTTCTGCTTTGTTATCAAAGTGCCTTCGGAAGCGGGATTGAGCGTATTTTTTATCCTTACCGGAATATTTTTGTGGTAAACCGGAAAAATGGTAGGCGGATAGATGACTTTTGCCCCGAAGTTCGAGAGTTCCATCGCTTCGATATAGGTTAAGTGCTTGATTAAGTAGGCGTTGCTGATAATTTTAGGGTCGGCGGTCATAAAACCATCCACATCAGTCCAGATTTCGAGAGCCGAAGCGTCGAGCGCCGCCGCTAAAATGGAAGCGGTATAGTCGGAGCCTCCGCGTCCGAGGTTGGTAATGTCGCCCGAAGCGCGGTCTTGGGCTATAAATCCCGGAACGACAGACACTTCCGGCATTTCGGCAAATGTCTTTTTTACTAACTCGTTAGTGAGCGGAAAATCGACAATATGTTTGTGGAAATGCTTTTCTGTTTTTATAAAATCCCTTGCATCAAACAGTTGCGCTCCTGGAATCGTGTGAGCCAGAATCAGCGAACTCAAACGCTCGCCGTAACTGACCACAATATCCGAGGTTTTTTGCGAAAGGTCGCGCACGAGGAACACGCCGCGCAAGATGTTTCCAAGTTCGTCGAGCAGGCCGGTAACGTGCTTCAACACGTAATTCCGGACAGTCGCGTCGTGGATTGCGCCTTCGGCGGTCGTGATGTGCCGGCTGACAATCTGGTTGTACTCTTTTTCGTAGGCATAATCGCCTGCGGAGGCCAATTTTGCGGTATTCAGCAGGTCGTCGGTTATGCCGCCGAGGGCTGACACGACTACTATAACCGGCTCATTTACAGCCTCTACTATCTCTTTTACTCTTAATATGTTTTTTGCGGAGCCTACCGAGGTTCCGCCAAATTTCATTACTTTCATCCGTCGTTTTTTATGCTTCGCCTATCGGCCCGATAATCGGGGGATTGAACCCAATTCCTTGGAGTTTGATTTCCCCGTTTTGAGATTCGTATTTTTTAATATTGTCTATCAACGCCATCATCAAGCGTTTAGCGTGTTCGGGAGTGAGGATTATGCGCGATTTTACCTTGGCTTTCGGAATGCCCGGCATCATCCGCACAAAGTCCACTACGAACTCCGAGGAGGAATGGGCTATAATAGCCAGATTGGAGTATGTTCCCTGTGCAACTTCGTCCGGGAGTTCAATTTCAAGATTGTTCTGTTTTGTTTCCATTTGAAAAAAAATTACCGACAATATGTCATATTAAATGCAAAAGTAGTTATAATTTTTGAACTATAACTCATTTATGGATAAAATTTTAAAAAACCTTGCTTTTTACCTTGAATAACAGCGTTTTTCAACCTTTATTTTTCTTGAAATCCCAGGGAGCGACGGGGTTGTCGTCAGCCCAAAGTCCGACTTTTGCTTTGCGGGCTTCGGCTTCCAAATCGGCATATTTTTTTGTTTTGTCGAAATATTTGTAATGCCAGGCCATTCCCGCTTTCAGCATTTCGGCGGAAACGTCGCGTCCGTCTTCGGTAAAAACCCAGGCAACCGGACGGCCGTACTGGTCGCTCTTTTTCTGGATTTTAATGCCTACCGTCTGTTTAAAAATCAGGTTCGACAGGTATTGCCGCGAACGCGTGCCGTAAGCCTGCGCCTTTTCGGGAGCGTCGATAGCGTAAATCCGGAATTTAATTTCCTCATTGTCTTTGGTCAGGCCACGAAACGTGTCGCCGTCGATAATTCCGGTTACGGTTACGCAATAATCGCAAAGTCCTTGTTCGCAGATTGAACAGTAAGTGTCGCCGTTATCGGAAAACGTTGGTACATTGCTGTTTCCTGCGCCGTCATTTTGGCACGAAGCCATTGAAACAAAGGCGAATAACAGCAAAAGATAAGTATTTCTCATATTATTTTTTCTGCAAAATTACGTTAAATTTTCGGAATTGAGGCCTGTTTTTCATAAATATTTCAACTATTTGATGTAACTTTGCGCTTCAAAATCGACCAAATGGATTCTATAAGAAAAATATTCAAAACAGGCTACGGCCCTTCGAGTTCCCACACTATGGGGCCTGCCAACGCAGCCGACGCTTTTCTCGCAAACTGCCCCGATGCGGCAAGTTACAAAGTGATACTTTTCGGAAGTTTGGCCGCAACCGGAATAGGCCATCTTACCGACAAAATACTCATCAAACAGTTCGCCGACAGGAAGTTAGCCATAGAATGGCAACCGGAAGTTTTCCTGAAAGAACATCCCAACGGAATGGAATTCTTTGGTTACGACGCCAATGGCGGCGAGTTGCTTTCGCAGAAATATTTCAGCATTGGCGGCGGCGATATTTCCACCGACGGCACGCACTCGACCGACAATGACATTTATCCGTTAAGCACGATGAAAGATATTCTCAACTATCTGAAAACAAGGAGGATATGGGAATATGTAGATGAGTGCGAAGATGATGGAATATGGGATTTTCTGGCTCAAACCTGGCGCACGATGCACGAAAGCATTCGTAACGGCCTTGACCACGAAGGAACATTGCCCGGATGCCTGCAACTGCAAAGGCGTGCCTCGTCGGTTTTCAGCAAGTTGCACGGAATGAACAAGAGCCTGAAAGAGCGCTATTACGCTATGGCTTTTGCTTTTGCGGTTGCGGAAGAAAACGCATCGGGCAGCAAAATTGTTACGGCTCCCACTTGCGGTTCCTGCGGCATATTGCCGGCGGTTTTGTATGCACATTCTCTGACTTATAACGCTACCGAAAAGCGCATTTTGCATGCGCTGGCTACGGCTGGACTTATCGGCAACGTCATAAAATACAACGCCTCGTTGAGCGGCGCGGAAGTGGGCTGCCAGGGCGAGGTAGGCTCGGCCTGCTCTATGGCTGCCGGAGCGCTTTCACAACTGCTTGGCGGCTCGGCGCAGCAGATAGAATATGCCGCCGAAATGGGCTTGGAACACCATCTCGGCCTCACTTGCGACCCCGTTTGCGGATTAGTGCAAGTTCCCTGCATCGAGAGGAATGCTTTTGCCGCACTTCGCGCTATTGATGCGGGTTATTATTCAATTTTTACCGACGGTACGCACATCATAAGTTTGGATAAAGTGATTAATGTAATGAAAAATACCGGTCTCGATTTGCCTTCGCTTTACAAGGAAACTTCGCAGGGCGGGCTGGCGGTGTAAGTTCATCCGGCCGTTTTTGTTTTTCAAAAATTATTCTTAAATTTGCACCTGATTTTTGGGTTTATTTTATAAATAATTTTGGCATAATGATTGATTTTAAGCCTGTTACTATCGAAGATAGGGAACTGATGCAATCTTTTTTCGACAAGTCGGAGTTTCGTAATTGCGACTTTTCATTTTCCAATATTTTTTGCTGGAAACATCTGTACAGCACCACGTTTGCCGTCGAAAACGGCTTTTTGCTTATCCGGTTTACGCCTTCGAGCGATATTCCCGGATATATGTTTCCGCTTGGCGGCGGCGATTTGAAAACCGCTCTGCAACTGATTTCCGACGATGCGGCCGAGCGCGGATTCCCGATGTGCCTCTACGCTGTAACACGCAAAATGTTTGAACAAATCGAGGCGGCTTGCCCCGGACAGTTCGTTTACGAATCAGACCGCAACTGGTCGGAATACATCTACAATTCCGACGACCTGATAACGCTCGCCGGAAAAAAATATCAGCCGAAACGCAATCATATTCACAAGTTTAAGCGGGAATACGAATGGGAATATTTGCCCATTACCCGCGAAATTATCCCCGACTGTCAGGCGCTTTACCGCCGCTGGTGCGCCGAAAACGGAGGCTGCGACGAAAGCCGCTCGCTGTTTGACGAATGTTTAGCCACTCAAACGGCTTTCGATAATTTTGAACGCTTGCACCTGATTGGCGGCGCAATACGCATCGACGGCAAAATCTTGGCCTATTCTTACGGACAGCCGCTTGGACAGGACACTTTCGGAGTTCACGCCGAGAAAAGCCTTTATGAAATTGATGGAGGTTTTACGATTATAAATCAGCAGTTTGCAGAGCATAACGGCAAGAATTACAAGTACATAAACCGTGAAGAAGACCTTGGCCTCGAATCCTTGCGCAAGGCAAAATTGTCGTACCATCCGGCCATTCTGCTCGAAAAAGGCTGGGTAAAACGGATTGGGGAATGACTGTCGAAGGCCGCACGCAATTTATCCCCACTCTGAAAGCGATGTGGAAACTCTGCTTTCCTGATGACAGCGGCAGTTTCGTGGATTTTTATTTTTCCCGTGTCTATAAAAATGAAGATACTTTGATAGAACTTTACGATAATGAGCCTGTTGCATCTATGCAGATTATTCCTTATCTGCTGAAAACAGGCAATGAAACTTTCAAAGCGGGTTACGTTTCGGGAGCGATGACTCATCCTGATTTTCGCAAGCGCGGATTAATGGAAACTTTGATGAATACTGCTTTTCAGAAAAAAACAGAGCAGGGATTCGACTATCTTTTCCTCATTCCGCAGGAAAAACGGCTTTTCAAATACTATTCAAAACTTGGTTTTCAAACTCTTGATATTCAGAAAGATGCTGAAATTAAGGATATTAGCAATCTTGAAGCAATAAAGAATAAGATTTTGCCGATAAATTTCGCTGAACAGGCATTTGGACTTTATCAGCTGTATTTCAGCCTGTTGTCTGCAATTCACGATGTGGTTTTGAAGTCGGAAGAACAGTTCCGGCAAATATTGCTTGATTTTTATTGCGGCGGAGGATTGCTTTTCGCTTGCAAACAGGGCTTGGCATTTGCGAATAATACTGATAATAAGGCGTTTATAAATGAACTTCTGTGTCGGGATGATGATGCAAAAAACAGTCTGCTGAATTCTGTCGGCGATTATTTCAAAACCGCTCAAATTCAGGTTTTTGGAGGGCGGCGCGGTATGATTGTCCGCCTGAATCCGAAAGCGCCGGAAATTAAATCATTATATATCAATATGATGCTGGATTGAGTCGCTGATTTTCGCATTTTTAATTAAACTTTTGTATTTACGAAAAGTCTAAATTCAAATATTAGAATCGCATTAACAAAATTCAAAAATAAAATAAAATATGGAACGTCGAGAATTTTTGAAAAAAAGTGCAGCAGTTGGCGTTGCCGCGCTGACATTCAACAAGTTGCAGGCTGCGCTGGAATCTAACAGCATTATGGTCGAGAAGGCCGCATCACCCGATTTGGTCGCCGTGATGGGCGGCGAACCGGTTCAGTTGCTGCAACGCGCTTTGCAGGAAATGGGCGGAATAGGCAAGTACGTAAAAAAAGGCCAAAGCGTTGTAATTAAACCGAATATAGGATGGGATAAAAAACCGCAGTTTGCTGCAACCACCAATCCCGACCTTGTCGGCGAATTGGTCAAACAGTGCTTAGCCGCCGGAGCCAAGAAGGTTTCGGTGTTCGACAACACTTGCGACAACTGGATAAAATGCTACGCAAGTTCGGGCATAAAAGCGGCTGCCGAAGCCGCCGGAGCAACGGTTTTGCCGGCCAACGACGCATCGTATTACCGCGATGTGAAACTGCCTTCGGGCTTGAAAATGAAATCGGGAAAAATCCATCAGGCTTTGGTCGAAGCCGACGTTTGGTTCAACGTGCCGGTGCTGAAAAACCACGACGGAGCCAATATGTCGATAGCGATGAAAAATTATATGGGCATTTTTTGGGACAGGATGTATTTCCACAACAACGATTTGCAGCAGTGTATCGCCGACGCCTGCACATGGTCGAAAAAACCGGCTCTGAACATCGTTGACGCCTATCGTTGCCTGCGCACTCACGGCCCGCAGGGACGCTCGATTTCCGACGCAAGCACGTTGAAAGCGATTATCGTTTCGCCCGACATCGTTGCCGCCGATACCGCTGCAATAGGGCTGTTCAACCAAGTTCAGACAATGGATTTGGGCAAAGTTACGCACATTGCCAACGGCGAAAAACTGAAACTCGGCACGCAAAATATCAACTCATTGACTGTCAAGAGAATAAAACTCTGAAATGAAAATAAACATTCTTAAAACTGTCAGGATTATTTTAGCCCTGCTCGTTTTCGTTCCGCTGTTGCTGTTTTTCTGCGATTTTACGGGGACATTGCCTTTGCCGTTCTCAAATTTGGCAAAAGTGCAGTTTGTACCCTCCGTTATGAGCGGCGCAGCGGCTGTTGTCATCGTCTTACTCCTTGCTACTCTGCTGTTTGGAAGAGTTTACTGCTCGGTAATCTGCCCGCTCGGCATACTTCAAGACGCGGTTTCGTGGTTTACACGAAGGGGAAAAAAGAAAAACCGCCGCAGAAAATGGTTCGATTATGCAAAGCCTCTTAATATATTAAGATACAGTATTTTAGCAATATGCGTCGGCTTTCTGGTTTTTGGAATTGCCGAACCGCTTTCGTGGCTTGACCCATACACTAATTTCGGAAAAATTGCAGTAAATATTTTCCGTCCGGTAGCGGTCGGAATCAACAATTTGCTGAATTGGACTGCTGTGAGGTTCGGAGTTTTAAATTTTTATCATGTAACCCTGCATACGGTTACGGCAATCTCGCTTGGCGTCGCAATTTTCATTTTTTTAGTTGTCGGAACGATGGCTCTTTTGCGCGGACGGCTGTTTTGCAATACCATTTGTCCGGTAGGCTCGCTGCTTGGGCTTGTATCGCGGTTTTCGGCCTTCCGTATCTCGATTAACGAGTCAAAATGTACAAGTTGCAGTTTGTGTGAAAAAGCCTGTAAGTCGCAGTGTATCAACAGTAAAGAGAAGTATGTAGATGCTTCCCGTTGCGTGGCCTGTTTCAACTGTCTCGACCGCTGCAAATCGAGCGGGGTAAATTACCGTTTCGCGTGGACGAAAACCAGGCCGGAACCGGCAATTATAGAACCAGTCAAAGCCAAAGAATTTGGGATGACAAGGCGCTCATTTTTAGCAACTTCCGGCGCTATGGCGGCGACGCTTCCCATTGTTCCGGCCATTGCAAAAGCGGCCGCGAAAGAGGTTGACGGCAGCAAACGCACGCCCATAACGCCTCCCGGCTCAACAGGATTGAAGCATTTCCGCGAAAAATGCACCGGCTGCCACCTTTGCATCACGCACTGTCCGAACCAGTGCCTGAAACCGGCCGGATTCGAGTTCGGGATACAGTACGCATTCAAGCCCCACATGTCGTATTACGAAAAGGCTTATTGCAACTACAACTGCACAATTTGTTCCGAAGTTTGCCCAAATGGAGCGATTCAGAAACTGACGCCGGAACAGAAAACAGTTACCCAGATAGGAATTGCGCATTTTACGAAGGAACGCTGCATTGTCTATCGCGACAACACGTCCTGCGGAGCCTGCGCCGAGCATTGCCCCGTAAAAGCGGTAATGATGGTGCCTTACAAGGGCAGCCTCACTATTCCGCACATGACCGACGAACTTTGTATCGGTTGTGGCGGCTGCGAATCAATCTGTCCGGCCGAACCGCTGAAAGCCATCAACGTTTGGGCAAACGAAGTGCATAAAACGGCGCAAAAACCCCAAGAAGAAGAGGTTAAAGAAATCAACAGCGAGGATTTGGATTTTGGGTTTTAGGATTGCAAAAGCGGCATTTTCAACTAAAAACAGCGTTTTCCAAAAATTTATATTAACTTTGTCCGCAAGTTTATAAACTTATGGATAAAAACTTGAAACAACATTTTATTAAGTTCATAAAAACCTTTTTGCCGCTGCTGTTCGGGCTTCTCGTGCTGTGGCTTACAATAGGAAAACTCGATTTTGAGCAGGTGGGCGAGGTGCTTAAAAACGACGTAAATTATTGGTTTATAGCCCTTTCCCTGCCTTTCGGGCTGTTCGCAAACATCATCCGCGGATACCGCTGGGAACTGCTTATCCGCCCGTTAGGATACAAACCCCGAAAATCGAATATAATTTATTCTGTATTAGGAACTTATGGCGTAAATTTGGCATTTCCCCGCCTCGGCGAAATATGGCGCTGCACGATGATTACCCGCTACGAAAACATCCCGTTTACCAAAGCGCTGGGAACTATGCTTACCGACCGCATTTCCGATTCTGTTACGGTCGCCCTGATAACCGTTGCGGCTTTCGCGATGAACGTGCCGTTTTTCCGCTCATTCTTTGAAAAATATCCCGAAATTTATTCCGGAATCCTCAATATTATCACTTACCCCTGGTTTTGGGCTGCCATTAGCGGAACCTTTATTTTAATCTGGCAGATTTTTGAAAAGTTCGGCGAAGTTGGTATCATCAAGAAAATCAAGCAGTTGCTGCTAAACATAAAAGACGGGATTTTCACAATCGGAAAAATGGAAAATAAATGGCTGTTTATTTTTTACACTTTTTTGATTTGGTTCGGATATTTTTTGTACTTTTACATCTGTTTTTTCGCATTTCCGTTCACGAAAGATTTCGGATGGAATTACGGACTGATAGGTTTTGTGATGGGCAGCATCGCGATGGGAGTTCCGGTTCAGGGCGGCATCGGCCCCTGGCATTTTATGATTGGGGCAACGCTGATGGCGTTTGGCGTTTCGGCTGTCAATGCGGGCGCGTTTGCGCTTTGTGTCCACACCATTCAGGCCATCCTCTGGACAGGGCTTTTCGGAATTTTCGGAGTGCTGGCTTTGCCGATTGCGAACAGAAAAAGTTAAATTTCGACAACAAACTGAAAAACAATATATTATATGAGCAAAAGCATTTTAGATTTAAAACCGGCTAATGTCTGGAAACATTTTTACGAACTGACGCAGATTCCCCGCCCGTCGGGACATTGCGCCAAAGTTACCGATTTTATCGAAAACTTCGGTAAAAGCCTTGGACTGGAAACTGTCCGCGACGCCGCAAACAACGTCTGCATCCGCAAACCGGCTGCGGCTGGCTACGAAAACCGCCCGACGGTAATCCTGCAATCACACCTCGATATGGTGCCGCAAGCCAACAGCGAACTGAATTTCGATTTCACAAAAGACGCAATCAGCGCCCGCATCGACGGCGAATGGGTAAAAGCCTGTGGCACTACCCTCGGAGCCGACAACGGAATAGGCGTAGCAACAACAATGGCTGTCCTCGAAGACAATACATTGCAGCACGGCCCTATTGAAGGCCTTTTTACCACCGACGAAGAAACAGGAATGTTCGGCGCAATAGCCGTCCGTCCGGGATTTATCAACGGGAAAATTATGCTGAACCTTGATTCGGAACTCGACGGCGAACTCTATATCGGCTGCGCAGGCGGCGAAGACGTTTACGCCGCTTTCCAGTACGACGAAGAAACGTTTATCCCCAAAGAAGACGTGATAGCGAAAGTCAGCCTGCAAAACCTGAAAGGCGGACACAGCGGAGTAGATATCCACCTCGGCCGCGCCAACGCCAACAAACTGATGTTCCGCTTCCTGAAAGATGCGATGCTGAACCTCGACGCCCGCCTGTCGTCGGTCAAGGGTGGCACGCTCCGCAATGCCATTCCGCGCGAGGCTTTCGCAATCCTTGTCGTTGACGGAAAAGAACGCTACGAGCGACTTCTGCAAATGGTTGATTATTATCAAACCCTGTTTAACGAAGAATTTGCCGACATCGAAAATCCCATTTCTTTCAAGGCCGAGCGCGTGGAAAAGACGAAGGAAATCCGCCTGATGCCCGTTGAAGTTCAGCGAAGCCTGACGCACGCCATCCTCGCCTGCCAGAACGGAGTTGTCAATATGTTTGCCAAACTGCCCGATACGGTGGAAACATCTATCAATATGGCGATTGTGAAAGCCGAAAAAGGCCTTGCCGAGATAAGTTTCCTCGCCCGCAGCGCATCGGAAAGCAAAAAAGAGGCGATTTGCAGCAGCATCGAAAGCGTATTCCTGAACGCCGGAGCAGCCCGCGTAGAGTGCGGAAACGCATATCCGGGATGGAGCCCCAATCCCGATTCCGCCGTCCTGAAAACTATGGTCGAAGTGTTTGACCGCCAGCGCGGACACAAACCCGAAGTGAAAGTGATGCACGCTGGCCTCGAATGTGGAATCATCCTTTCGAGCGTACCCGGCCTCGATACCGTTTCGTTCGGCCCGACAATCAAATTCCCGCACTCGCCCGACGAAAAAGTGGAAATCAAGACTGTATCAATGTTTTGGGATTATCTGACCGAAATTTTGAAACAGATAAAATGAAGTATTAAACTTTCAAAAAAAAACGGAAGTCTAATTTTTATATAACAAATTAATTCAAAAGATTATGAAACTTAAACTTTTTTTACCCGTAATTTTTGCAGTTTTAGCGCTGTCGTCCTGCACAAAATATACAGATAATTATGTCGAGCCGGAGGTTTTTTCCAAACGGTTTACTGTATTAAGAAGCGATTGGAGCAAGAGTTCCGACGATTCGGGGCTGTATTATTATTGTCAGTTTCGGGTTCCTGAACTCACTAACGAAGTTTACAATTACGGCGCGTTGAACGCTTATTTGGTTTATAGTCCCGAGAATGTGGAAGTTTTGACCCCGCTGCCATTCAACGATTACTGGGTTGATAACGGTTATATGTGGACAGAGCAGGTTACCTGCGAATTTAGTCCGGGCTATGTAACATTTATCCTTAAACCCAGCGACCACGCCGATGCGGAGCCGTATTACGACTACGATTTTTTGGTCAGATTTTTGTGGTAATAAAATGAGAAAACTGTCGGTTTTGTTTGCCGTCCTGATGCTGGCAATTCCTGTTTGCGCCCAGCAAACGCCCTCGCTCGTGAAGGCGGAAAAGTCGTATTACGACATAACTTATTATACGTTGAACGGCAAGAAAGAAGGCGCTTATAAAGAAGTTTACAAACAAAACGGCCGGACAAAAACCGAAGGACAATACGCTAACGACCTGAAAGAGGGCGTCTGGAAACTGTATCGTATTTCAGGCGCCCTCGACCGGGAAGAAACCTACCACAAAGGCCTGCTCAACGGCGAAACAAAAATTTATAACGACAATAAAGCCGTCGCCGCGATAGAGGTTTATCAAAACGGAGCGCTGAACGGCGTTTGCAAAACATTTACCGAAACCGGCGCCCTGTTTGAAAAGCGCACTTACCGCAAAGGAACGCTCATCTCGCGCTATTCATACTATCCGAGCGGAAAACTGCGCAGCGAAGAAGTGATTCCGCAAAATCCCGAAACCGTTTACTACGTAAAATATTATTACGAATCTGGCGCAAAGAAAACTGTCTCGAAAATGCAAGGCGCAACCTGTTTGGGAACAGTCAATTATTTTGAAAACGGACAGGTTTCAACGCGCTTCACCATTGTAAACGGAACTCTGCAACTGACAGAACGCTACAACGAAAAAGGAATTCCGCAGAGAACTAATTGTAATTGCTGAACAGATTGTCAATTTCTGCACCAAAATCCAATCCTTTTTGCCACGTTTGATGATATTTTTTGCCTGTCTCTGTTTTTTTATATCATAAAAATACATATCTTTGCGCCCTGAAATTTTAATTATAAAGATATGAAATACAAAATTTTATTGCTGTTACTGCTTGCATTTTCCTTTTCTATGCAGGCGCAAAGAATGTCGGTAGTCGCCGGCTACGATATGTCGAAAAATGTAAGTTTACACTCCAAATTTGCAGACGGATTTTATGCAGGAATCGATTACGACCTCGTGAAATTGTCGTTCCACCGCGATTTTTGGCTGCAAACCGGCCTGATGTTTGTAAGCAGCGGATTTGACGACGGCACAGACGGCCTGTCTGCGTATTACCTTTCAGAAGATGGAAACACTCTCATTGCAACCGACGGTACGCATTTTTTCTCGCGCCACTACTCTTTGGAAGCCCCTATAAATTTTTCGTTCCGTTTTCCTTTGGGAAATCTGAAACTTATCGCCGACGCAGGCTTTTTCGTCAGATACGGACTTCATTATTCCAACAAAGCCAAAACAGATTGGAATGTTTTTTATCTAAACGACGAACTTGCTTCATCCCCTGCATTAGCCGAAAACATAGAAGTAAAAATATCCGGCGGATTTAAGGACTTCTACGCAGGCCATAACGTCGCTCTGGGAGTAGAATACAAGCGGTTTTTCGCAAAAGCGCAAATCCAAATTGTAAATTTCAGGACGAATACCGACGCCGAAGATTTCAAATTGAGATTCGGACTTGGATTCCGGTTTTAACCTCAAAAACTGCGGCTGAAACGGAAGATTTTTTCTTTCGCCTCGTTGATGCAAAACAGGAAAAACGGCAGGCTGACATTGAAATACGACTTGTCGAACTCGTCATCGAAAATCAGGCTTTTCCAGTCTAATCCGTTGTTGAGGAGGATATTTACGCCGACCGCAAAAATCAGGCCGAACAGCAAAAGCCCCGCAAGGAAAAACAACTGCCTCAACTTGCGCCAGTAGAGCGAGCAAGCGAGCATCAAAACCGCCAGTCCGGCAACAATCCAGATATTGCCCTGCCTCGTTTGCTGGAACATCGGGTTATATTCGGGATGAGCCAAAAGCCCTTTATCGCCGAAAAGCAGCGGCACAAACGGCAGCGCGAAGCCAACAAAAACGGTCAAAGCAGCCAAAACCTTTTCCTCGCCGCGGTATTTCAAGAACCGCGGGAAGAAAAACAGGAACAGGGGAATAGCCGTCAGCAGTTTAGTGCATAGGAATAAGCCTATAATCAAGGCAGTCAGGTACTTGCGCTTTTCCCAGAACCGCTCGTGGTAAAAATGCGCCGCAATGAAAATGAAAACCAGCAACATATTGCAAAGCAAATCGCTGCGGACGGCAAATTCCCACCAAAAAGCGGGCGAAAGCAACATCAGAAGCGCAAATCCGCCAATATTTATTTTTGTCCGCCAAACAAACAGGCAAACGAAGAAAATGAACAAGCAAAAAATCTCGGCATAAGCAGTATCGCCCATCAAATAAAACGGATAGTGGAGGATTTGCCAGACCGGAAAAGGCGAAGCATAGCCGCCCAAATGCGTTTGAGCGCCGTAAGGGAACCGCCCGTGGTGCAGATTTTCGCTCCAAAACGCAATAGCCGACCAGCGGTCAACATTTAACGACCATTTATCAATATAATACAGCAAAAAACAGGATAGAGCCATAATCAGGAAGGCCAGAATAAGGAAAAATACGTTCTTCTGTTGAACCCTCAAATAAGAAGTTAATTTGTGAACCCCAAAAACGACTACCGGATATGCAACGATAATATACAAGGGTTTAATTTCCCCGAAAGGATTGTATTTTACGCAAAACACAATGTTTATGAAAAAATAGGCAATCCACGCTATTACCGTTCTGAAATCGCCATTTTCTTTGTAAAGACTGTTATAGGCCATAATTAGACTTTTTAGTTATTCATTATTCATACGACAAATTAATCAACATTTTATGCAAAGTTAATATAATTTTTTTATCAATAATGCGTTTATTACTTTGTATGAGGAAAAAATTAGTTTTTGCGACCAATAACAGGCATAAATTGACCGAAGTAAGGGATATTTTCGGGGAAAATTTCGAGATTGCGTCGCTCGAAGAAGCAGGCTGTTTCGACGATATTCCCGAAGACGCCGATACTTTGGAAGGCAACGCTTTGGCAAAAGCGCGTTTCGTAAAGCAAAATTACGGCTGCGACTGCTTTGCCGACGATACCGGATTGGAAGTAGCGGCTCTCGGATTTGCTCCCGGAGTATATTCGGCGCGTTATGCAGGCGAAGCAAAGGATTCGGCGGCAAATACTGCTAAACTTCTGCGCGAACTCGGCGGGGTGGACGACCGTTCAGCCCGCTTCCGCACTGTGATTGCCCTTATTCTTGGCGAAGAAGAAATGCTTTTCGAGGGACAGGTGGAAGGCGAAATCATCGAAACTCCGCGCGGAAAGCAGGGTTTCGGCTACGACCCCGTTTTCGTTCCGAAAGGCTATTCCGAAACATTTGCCGAACTCGGCGAAGAAATAAAAAACCGCATCAGCCACCGAGCCGAAGCAGTGCGGAAATTAAAACAGTATTTAGATGAAAAACATTTTTTATAAACCGGCTTTTGTTCTTGTAATTGTCATTTTATCAGCGATTTACAGAAATGCAGACGCACAGGTCGGCAAGTGGCGGAATTTTCCCGCCTATCAGAATGCTACTCTGGTAGCCGAAACCCCCAATTTGGTTTTTGCGGTTTACGACGGCGCATTGCTTTCGTACAGCCCCGACGACCAGGAAGTCCGCACATGGTCGATGTTGAACGGATTGAGCGGAAACAGCATTGCATTTATGATTTACGACCCGACATCCAAGGCTCTGATATTGGTTTACAGCGATTCCAACATCGACGTTTTCTTCGGCGACGGCAATGTTTATAATTTCCCGGAAATAAAAAACGACAATATGCTGCGCGACAAAACGATTAATAATGTGGAAGTTATCGGCAATTACGTATATCTGTCCACCGCTTTCGGAATTGTCGTAATCGACGTGGACAAGCGCATTATCATAAATACTTACCGCCTCGGCTGCTCCGTAAATTCGGTTTGCAAATTCGGCGATTATCTCTACGCCGCTACCGAAGAAGGAATTAAGAAAGCCGCTTTGAGCAGCAACCTGCTCGATAAAGAAAACTGGGCAATTTGGGATGACACAAGTTCAACGATGGATTTGACCCGCGTGCATAAATTGCTGATTTTCAATAATACTATTGTCCTGATAAAGGATTATGAAGCGTTTTACCTTGAACCCGACCGCAGTCTGAACTATTTTCGAGGCGGGACGATTAAAAATGCTAAAATACTTAATAACCAATTAGTTATAAACGGAAGCGGCATTATTGATTTTTATTCCGACCTTGATAATCATACCACAATTAACATTGAAGCCAACTCGATAGACAGCCGCAACGGAAACAATGCTTACTGGCTGGCTATGGGCAGCGAAGGGCTGACGGGAATAAAAAAACTGCCCGATGCTTCGGATTACGAAACCACGGTTTCGGGAATCAAAGTAAACAGCCCGGCCGGAAATACCGACTTTTCGATGACCGTATCGGGCGATAAACTGTATATTGCCGGCGGCGGACGCGGCGCCGACAGGTACAATATTCCGGGAACGCTGATGATTTTCGACGGCAACCGGTGGACAAACCTTAATTCCACAGAAATTGCGGCGCAAACAGGCCTTATTTGCGACGATTTTATGTCGGTAGCAGTTGACCCGACAAATCCCGACAAATATTACGTGGCAAGTTGGGGCGAAGGTTTGTATGTATTTGAAAACGACAAGTTTACAAAACTTTATTCCTACGGCAACAGCAGCCTGCAAACTGCTATTCCCGGGAATCCGGACTATGTCCGCATCGACGGGCTGACTTTCGATAAAAACAACAATCTGTATATGGTTAACGGCGGAGTACTGAACGGATTATCAATATTTTTCGCCAACGGCGAGTGGAAAAATTTCTACTATCCTGCCATTTCGTCCTGCGACCCAAACAAAATAATCATCGCAAAAGACAATAAAAAATGGTTCAACATCTGGCGGTCTTCCAAAGCCGGAATTATGGTTTTGGACGACAACGGCACGCCCGACGATATTTCCGACGATGTTGTGGCCTCATCTACCCGTTTTGTTGACCAGAACGGCTACGACATAAGCGCAACCGGCTACCTCGATATGGCCGAAGACGCTAACGGCGTGATTTGGGTAGGCACCGACAACGGCCCAATCCGCTTCTATTCGGCGCAGCAAGTCGAGGAAGGGCTTTGCAACCGCCCCGTTTCGACCGACGATTACGGTTCTGCTTTCCGCTTGCTGGAAGGCATTAAGGTAAATGCAATAGCCATCGATGCGGCCAACCGGAAATGGCTCGGCACCGAAAACGCAGGCCTGTTCCTCGTTGACGACCAGTCGGACCCCCAGAAAATGCAGGTCGAAAACTTCACCGTCGAAAATTCGTATCTGCTCTCGAACAAGATTACCGCGCTTGCAATAAACCACAAAACCGGCGAAGTTTTCATCGGCACCGACAAAGGTCTTTGCTCGTACCGGACGGAAGCCACGCTCGGCAGCGATGATTATTCCCAAGCACGCGCATTTCCCAATCCGGTGCGTCCATCGAGCGACAGCCAAGTGGTAATCAGCGGTTTAATGGATAACTCGCTCGTGAAAATTACCGATATGGGCGGAAACCTGATAAAAGAAGGGAAATCGGCCGGCGGACAGTTTATCTGGAACTGCGCCACGAACTCCGGCCAAATCGTGAAAGCCGGAATCTACCTTGTTTTCGCATCTACTCCGGAAGGTAAACAGGGCGTCGTTACGAAGGTTATGGTTATAAAATAGTTTGGCGGTTTTTACCAATTAAGGACGGAATCGTATTCTGAAACGTTTCCTGCTCCGTCGGTAACGGTCAGGTGCAGAGCGTTTTGTCCGCTTTTCATTCGTTTGGCGTCGAAATTGCAGAACAGTGACGCGCTTTTTGCATCGTATTCAAACAGCGCAAAACGGCCGTTCAGCGTGCCTCGCCACGACTCTATCCCGCTCAAATCGTCGGTAATGCGGAACGCGATTTTGCGGTTCTTAGCCCACCTCAACGGTTTCAGCGGGCTTATCGAAGGGGGGACATTATCGACAAGCACAGTGTAGGAGCCTAATTCGCGGATTTTTGACCTGATTTTTCCGTCTTCGTATTTTCCGCCAATCCAGGTTTGCTTGCCATCGGCGAGCATAACGATGCCGTATTTCGATTTATCGGGATAAGTATCTTTTGTAACATCAAGGCTTACAGGGCAATAGCGATGTAGCGGAGCGCGTTCCCCAAGTTCGTAAACCGGCGAATATGGGTACGAAGATTCATAAATGCGGAAGTCGGTAGAAATGCTCGAATACAGGCTGCCGGTCGGGATTTCGAGCGATATTCCCTTGTCTGAAACGCTGTTGTCGCGGTCGAAAGCAAGAAATGCGCTCTTTTCGCGGGCTTCGGGAATCGCCGATTTCACGCCGAGAATCGTGAAGTTGAAAACGGTAGTGTTGCCGTAAGCGTCGGTCAGTTCGTAGCGGCAGTCGTAAGGCCGTTCTTCCGAAATCGAGAAAATGCCGTTCAGCCGCGCAAAGCGGTAAACGTCCAACTTGTTTCCCGGCTCAATAAAAGATTTCATAAAAAATGAACGCTTGTTTTTCCATTCGTTCCAGTCGATGAAACTGTTGATGTAGCGCGTTTCGTCGAAGAAAAAGCCGTCGAGCAGCGAGTGGAAAATCTCAACTCCATCGACCTTGAACACAATTTCTTTTACTCCGTAAATATTTGTGGTTCCGTCCATCCGGTCATAGGCTTTTATGCCTGCGCCGAGGCTTCCCCATGCCGTAATCGTGCGGTTTTCGGCAAATTCGCAGCCGCCTGTTTTGTTCTTTATTATTGCAAATTCGGCGTTTGCAGTTCCGCCCTCGGCAACTCCTTTTCCGGGCTGCGGGAAAAGCATAATTCCACGGATTTCGGGCGGAGTTTTGTCTTTAACGTAGCCGCGGAAAAACGGCAGCGCATCAAAAACCTTTTCGGTGCGGGTATCGCGCAGTTCAAAATGCAGATGTGGGCCGCCGGAACCGCCTGTATTCCCGCTGTACGCCACAGTTTCGCCCTGCCGAACCGGAAAAGCGCCGGGCGTGAAAATCAGGTTTACCGTAAACGATTCGCGGAGGTATTGGCTGTCGCGGACTGCGGCTTCGATTTTCGGGGCAAAATGGTCGAGATGGCCATAAACAGAGGTAGTTCCGTCGGGGTGGCTGATATAAACCGCCCGTCCGAAACCGTAGGGGCTGACGCCGATTCGCGACACGTACCCTTCTTTTACCGCCTTTACCGGAAAGCCGGTTACGCCCTGCGTTTTGAAATCGAGGCCGGAATGAAAATGGTCGTTGCGGAGTTCGCCGAAATTGCCGCTCATCAAAAGCGGAATATCCATTGGAGGAACGATGTTTTGGGCAGTTGCGGCTGCGATGTAAAACGCTGAAAAGAAGATAGATAGTAAATAGTTTAAAAGATTAATTTTCATCCAGTTCCCCCTTTCCTTGCCTTACAATTTCCGGTTCTTCGCCGGTGCAATCGACGACAGTTGATGGTTCGAGGCCGCCGAAACCGCCATCAATAACGATGTCAACCGAGTCGCGGTATTCCTCGTGAATCAGTTCGGGGTCGGTGGAATATTCCATTATCTCGTCTTTGTCCCTTACCGAAGTCGAAAGCAGAGGATTGCCGAGGGCTTCGACTAAGGCAAGGGCTATGCTGTTGTCCGGCACGCGGATTCCCACTTCCTTGCGGTTTTTGTAAATCTTTGGCAGACTGCCTGTTGCATTCAGGATGAAGGTAAAGGGGCCGGGCAAATTCCGCTTCATCAGTTTGAAAACGGGGTTGCTCACGCGGGCGTATTCGCTTATGTTGCTCAAATCGTGGCAAATAATCGACAGGTTGCTCTTTTGCGGATTAATGCCCTTCAACTTGCAAATCCGTTCGACCGCTCGGACATTCAGCGCGTCGCAGCCCATAGCATAGACTGTGTCGGTGGGATAAATTATAATTCCGCCGTCGCGAAGCAGAGCAGCAACTTTTGCAACTTCTTTCGGATTGGGATTTTCCGGATAGATTTTTATCAGCATAAGCGAGTTTTTTTGTTAGAAAATTTTTTTCTGCAAAGATAATAAATTTTATTTAAATATTAATTAAGGAGTAAACGCCGATTTGAGCAAAAATTTTCTTTTTGGAAAACTTTTTGAGGCCGTAAAAATTTTATTTACTTGATTATCAATGATATAAAAATTTTCGTGGAAAACTTTATGAATTTTATTGTTTATTTAAAAAATATATTTCGTAAATTTGTTTCGTGAAATGGACAAGAGCCATTGATATTTTTTTGCAGATTATCCAGAAGATTTATTTTTACAAATGAAAAGTATAAGTTACACATTTGACGAGGCTTACAAGGCTTCGCTTGATTATTTTAACGGCGACGAACTGGCTGCCAAAGTATTTGTAAACAAATACGCCTTAAAAGACGGATTTGGAAACATTTACGAGAAAACGCCCGCTGATATGCACCAGCGTTTGACGCGCGAGATTGCGCGGATTGAACGCAATTATCCCAATCCGTTGAGCGAGTTGGAGTTATATGATTTGTTCGACCATTTCCGCTACATCATTCCGCAAGGAAGTCCGATGACGGGGATAGGCAACTCGTTTCAGGTTGCTTCGCTGTCGAACTGCTTTGTCATCGGCCTCGACGGGCCGGCCGACTCATACGGCGGGGTTATCCGCATCGACGAGGAGCAGGTTCAACTGATGAAACGGCGCGGCGGCGTGGGACACGACCTCTCGCATATCCGTCCCAAAGGCTCGTTGGTCAAAAATTCGGCGCTGACTTCCACCGGCTTGGTGCCGTTTATGGAGCGCTATTCCAATTCTACCCGCGAAGTTGCGCAGGACGGCCGGCGGGGAGCGTTGATGTTGAGCGTGTCGATAAAACATCCTGATTCAGAGGCATTTATCGACGCAAAAATGATTGAGGGAAAAGTTACAGGAGCCAATGTATCGGTAAAAATTACCGACGAATTTATGCAAGCCGTTATCGACCAAAAACCTTTTGTACAGCAGTATCCGGTAGTTTCCGACAAACCTGAATTTGTAAAAGAAATCGACGCCCAGAGCCTCTGGGGAAAAATCATTCACAACGCTTGGAAATCGGCCGAACCCGGAGTTCTGTTCTGGGACACGATTTTACGCGAATCGCTGCCCGACTGCTACGCCGACCTCGGTTTCCGCACCGTTTCAACCAATCCCTGCGGCGAAATTCCGCTCTGTCCTTACGACAGTTGCCGGCTTTTGGCTATCAATCTGTATTCTTATGTTAAAAATCCGTTTAAGCCGGACGCAAGTTTCGATTTCGACCTTTTCAAGCAGCATGTTGCTTATGCTCAACGGATTATGGATGACATTATCGACCTCGAAATTGAAAAAATAGATACAATTCTGCACAAAATAAATTCCGACCCCGAAACCGAAGAAGTTAAGCACGCCGAGCGCATGCTGTGGCAAAAAATCCGCCGCAAAACCCTGCTCGGCCGCCGTACCGGAGTGGGAATAACTGCGGAAGGCGATATGCTGGCCGCCCTCGGATTCCGCTATGGAACAGAAGAAGCCACCGAT
The DNA here is from genome assembly GCA_031272085.1 of Dysgonamonadaceae bacterium. Taxonomy (GTDB): domain Bacteria; phylum Bacteroidota; class Bacteroidia; order Bacteroidales; family Azobacteroidaceae; genus Azobacteroides. Next base: position 27,572 of record JAISUN010000015.1, read on the forward strand.
TTTGCCGAAACAATCCAGAAAACGCTGGCTCTTGCCGCTTACCGCTCGTCGGTAACGATGGCCAAGGAACGCGGAGCATTCGAGATTTTCGACGCTCAACGCGAAGAAGAAAATCCGTTTATGAAACGGCTGCAAGAGGCTGACCCCCAATTGGTTGAAGAAATGCGCAAATTTGGCCGCCGAAATATTGCCTGCCTCACGATTGCGCCGACCGGCACGACCTCGCTGATGACGCAGACTACATCGGGCATTGAGCCGGTTTTCCTGCCGGTTTACAAACGCCGCCGCAAGGTTAATCCAAACGACAATTCGGTAAAGGTCGATTTCGTTGATGAAGTGGGCGATTCGTGGGAAGAATACATTGTTTTCCACCACAAATTCGTAACATGGATGGAAGCCAACAAATATCCGACCACAAAACGCTATTCGCCCGAAGAATTGGACGAACTGATTTCCAAATCGCCCTATTACAAAGCCACTTCCAACGATGTGGACTGGTTGCAGAAAGTCCGTATGCAAGGCCGCGTCCAGAAATGGGTTGACCATTCGATAAGCGTAACCATCAATCTTCCGGCCGATATTAGCGAAGACCTTGTAAATCAACTCTATATCGAAGCGTGGAAATCGGGCTGCAAGGGCTGTACCGTCTATCGTGAAGGCTCGCGGAGCGGGGTTTTGGTTGCCGCTTCGAGCAAGGACAAGGATTGCCCGGAATGTCCGCCGCAACCGATTATCGTTCCTAAACGGCCTCGCGAATTAGAAGCCGACGTAGTTAAATTCCAGAACAACAAGGAAAAATGGATTGCCTTTGTCGGATTGCTCAACGACCGTCCATACGAGATTTTTACCGGTTTGAACGACGAAGAAGAGGGAATTTTCATCCCGAAAAACATTACAAAAGGCACGATTATCAAGAACTTCGACGAAAACGGCGTGAAGCATTACGATTTTCAGTACCGCAACGCCCGCGGCTACAAAACCACTATCGAAGGGCTTGACAGCAAATTCGACCCCGAATATTGGAATTATGCCAAACTGATTTCCGGCGTGCTGCGTTACGGAATGCCTATCGACCAGGTACTCAAACTGATAGAAGGCCTCGAATTGAACGACGAAACCATCAATACGTGGAAAAACGGCGTAGAACGGGCGCTGAAAAAGTACGTAGCCGACGGCTCGGACGCAAAAGGACAGAAATGCCCGCAATGCGGACAGGAAACGCTGGTATTTCAGGAAGGCTGCCTGAAATGCACCAACTGCGGAAACTCGAAATGCGGATAAATCCTTATTTTACCGTAAACGAAACAGGAATATAAGCAGGGGAACTGATAACCTGATTACCAAGCAAAAAACTTGGTTTCAGGTTTAAAGTTACCTTGGTTTCCTGACCTCCGCCGATTCCGGCAATTCCAAGCGCAAGATTTTTTATTGCGTCGGCCGATTTTCCGCTCATCGCCTGCTTCAAATCGAAAGCCATGCTTATCGGTAAAACGGTTTTTCCGCCTGCATCCACCTGAAAACGCTGGCTCATAGTTCCTTGCGTGAGTTCTACATCCTCAACTTGGAGCGCATAACTCAATCCGCTCAACGAAGCCACGGTTGCGCTGGGATTAGAGACATCCACATTCAGCGTGAAACTGATTGGCAAACTGCCTGTCGGCGACGAAAGTTGCGAATATAAATTCGCCAGCGTCAATGGATTAAGCGAGGTAAGGCTGCTCGCATTCAGGTTTATGCCTGCAAGCGAAACTGCCGAAATCGAATTGTAATCGTATTTGCACTGCGTCATATTCAACGTTCCGGCTAATTGCTGTGCAATGTCGCAGGAAAACATTATTCCTGCGAGACAAAATAATGCAACAAATTTTTTCATATAAATAATTAAATATTAGTTAATTAACTGTAATTTTCAATTATTCGACACGTGAACGGTCATTTGCGGGAACGGTATGCCTATTCCCTTATTGTTGAATGTTTTATAAACATTTTCGTTCAGGTCGTAAGTTACGCCCCAATAATCTTCTTTCTTTACCCAAATGCGGGCGAGGATTTCTATCGAACTGTCGTTCAGCCCATTAAGAGCGATGAACGGAGCGGGGTTTTGCAAAATACGGCTGTCCGCATTCAAAATATCGGATACGGTTCGTTTCACTACATCGTAATCGCTGCCGTAATCCACGCCCACTTTAAAGTCGATTCTGCGGGTGGCTTCGTTGTTGTAATTGACTATTACATTGGTACTTAACCCCCCATTTGGGATGAACACGATTTTGTTGTCAACGGAAGCGATTTCGGTGTTGAAAATGTGGATTCCACGCACAGTTCCTTCCTGTCCCTGCGCCTGAATGTAGTCGCCAACCCGGAAAGGCTTGAACAGCAGCAACATAATCCCGCCGGCAAAATTTTGCAGCGTTCCGCTCATTGCCATACCTAAGGCCACGCCGACCGAAGCGAGCAGAGCCGCAAACGAAGTGGTGTCGATGCCTAACTTGTTGATAATCCCGACAACAAGCAGGGCAGTGAGCATAATGTTAATCAGGCTCTTGGTAAACGAAGCGATGGTCGGGTCGATGCCTTTCCCGCTTAAAAGTTTGCCAATGAAGTAGTTAATGTAATTGATGATTTTCCGGCCGACCCAGTATAAAATTATACACAGGATAACTTTAAGGCCAAAATCAATAATTTTGGGCAACAGAGAACTGAAATACGATTCAATTTGCCCCACTTTTTGAATGTCGAAAGAAACGCTTTTCAGCGAATCAGCCTGCGCAAGCAGTGCGGTTAGGGAAATAATTTTTGTCATAAACTCATTATTATTTTGACGCAAAGATAATATTTTTTTATCAAATAGAATGAAATTGAAAAATAATCAGTATCTTTGAAACGGTTATTTTATGAAAAAATGAGAAAAATACCGTTTTTTTTGATAGCAATCTTTGCCCTTCCTCTTCACGCACAGTCGCTTGAAGAGGCGAGGCAACTGTATCTGAATAAGGATTTTGCAGCCGCTTTGCCAGCCTTTGCCACGGCCGTAAAAACCTCGCCGAAAAACGCATCTTACAACCAGTGGTACGGCGCTTGCCTCGTCGAAACCGGATGTGCCGCCGAAGCCGCTCCGTATCTCGAATTTGCAGCCTCGAAAAATATTCCGGAAGCGCATAATTATCTGGGCAAGATGTATTTTGCCAAGTATCAATTCGATAAGGCGAAAGACGCTTACGAACAATACCGCCGCGCACTGCTCGACGACAACAATACCGCCCGCGCCGCCGAAGCCGCTCTGCTGACGGAACGCGCCACCCGAGCCGCAAGGATGCTATCGCGTTGCGAGGACGTTCAGATTATCGACAGCATAGTTGTCGAAAAATCCGGTTTTATCGCGGCTTTCCGACTTGGCGAAGATTCGGGGACGCTCGAAGAAACCGGAAATTCAGCCGTTTACGAAAACGAACTCGGCGACCGGCGGGTATTCGGAAAAACGGCGGCCGACGGCTTTACGAAACTTTTTTCACAGTCGAAAATCCGGGAACAGTGGGCTGACGAGCGGCAATTGGCCTTGCCCTCTGATTCGGCTTGCGACCTGAACTATCCATTTTTGATGCCCGACGGCCTGACCATTTATTTTGCGTCCGACGGCAACGGCTCCATCGGCGGTTACGACCTCTTTGTGAGCCGCTTCAACCTGAACAACGATTCGTGGCTGGCTCCCAGCCAGTTGGGTATGCCGTTCAACTCCATTTACAACGACTATCTGCTTGCAATAGACGAGGTTAACGACGTCGGATACTTCGCTTCCGACCGTTTTCAGCCCGAAGGCCGGGTCGTGGTTTATACTTTCATTCCAAACGAGGAAATCACGCCCATCGGCGAGGACGGCGAAGACGCGCATCTTGCTGAACGAGCGATGATTACCTCAATCAGCGATACTTGGAAACCGGATTTTAACCGCACTGCTTTCCTCGAAAATCTGAAATCCTCGCTCGACAAAAACACGAAAAGCAAAGCGAAAAGTTTTTCATTCGTAATTGACGATAACACAATATATTACGCATTGGAAGACTTCAAAAGCGACGCAGCCAAAGACGCTTTCCGCCGTTCGGAAGAACTGAAAAAAACGGTCGAATCGCTTGAAGACCAATTAGATACGCAACGTGAAGAATGGCGCGGCGCATCTGCTTCACGTCGCGAATCGCTGAAAACGGCGATAAAATCCAATGAAACCCGTTTGGAATCGCTGTTTGAGGACTTGCATAAAGCCTTGAAAGAAACCCGAAATAAGGAAATAAACTTTTTAAAAACAAGCAAATAAGTATGGATATTTTAATAGTTACAGTGCTGTGCGCGATAGGAATAGCCCTCATTTTGGCCGAAATATTCCTGATTCCCGGCTTTACCATTACGGGCATAGGCGGGGCGGGATTTACGTTTGCCGGCGTTTATTATTCCTTTTCAAGCCTCGGCCCTACGGCGGGCATAATTACGCTAATCGCCTGCCTGCTGGCAATCGGCATTTCATTTGTTTACCTTGTAAAGTCGAAAGCCCTTGACGGCATTTCGCTGAAAACGAACATCGATTCTACCGTGGCGCCCGACGCCCCCGCCGATATTAAGGTCGGCGACGCAGGAATCAGCATTTCGCGGCTCAACCCGATGGGAAAAGTCCGCGTAAACAATATCACTATGGAAGCCAAGACTTTGGGCGATTTTGTGGACGAAAATACCGAGGTCGAGGTTCTGAAAGTCTCGTCAAATCAATTAATTGTAAAAACAAAATAAAACAAGATTATTATGGATTCAGTAGTTTTTCTCTGGTTAGTTTTAGCGGTAGCGGCCGTTGTTCTGCTGTCGATTTTTTTCTATTACGTGCCTTTTGTACTGTGGATTAACGCCAAGGCTTCGGGTGTGAGCATCTCGCTCCTTCAACTCTTTCTAATGCGGTTGAGGAAGGTTCCGCCCCCAGTAATTGTAAATGCGATGATTGAGGCTCACAAAGCGGGGTTGAAGAACATTACCCGCGACCAGTTGGAAGCCCACTATTTGGCCGGCGGACACGTCGAAAGGGTAGTCCACGCACTGGTTTCGGCCGAAAAAGCCAATATCGACCTCTCGTTTCAGATGGCAACTGCAATCGACCTTGCCGGACGCGACGTGTTTCAGGCAGTGCAAATGTCTGTAAATCCGAAAGTTATAGATGCTCCCGCATCCGGAGCAATCGCAGCCGTAGCCAAAAACGGCATCCAACTGCTTGTAAGAGCGAGGATTACGGTTCGCGCCAACATCAAACAACTCGTCGGCGGAGCAGGCGAAGAAACGGTTATCGCCCGCGTAGGCGAAGGCATTATTTCCTCAATCGGTACGGCCGAAACGCACAAGGAAGTGCTTGAAAACCCCGACAGCATCTCGAAAGTGGTGCTGAAAAAAGGCCTCGATGCTGGTACGGCTTTTGAAATTCTGTCAATCGACATTGCCGACATCGACATTGGTAAAAATATCGGCGCCGAACTGCAAATGGACCAGGCGCAGGCCGACAAAAACATCGCGCAGGCCAAGGCCGAAGAACGCCGCGCAATGGCTGTCGCTCTCGAACAGGAAATGAAGGCGAAGGCTCAGGAAGCCCGCGCCAACGTCATTCAGGCCGAAGCCGAAGTGCCGAAAGCAATGGCGGAAGCCTTCCGCAGCGGAAACCTCGGCATTATGGACTATTACCGGATGAAAAACATTCAGGCCGACACCGATATGCGCGAAAATATCGCGAAACCGGCTGCCAAAGCTCCGGAAAAAAGTATAAAATAACGGTCTGAACAGCGATTGTCATAAGATTTTCTTGATTACCAAGATTTTTTAAGCAAAAAAGGTTGCCACCACATCAGCGGCAACCTTTTTTTCTGACAAAAGATTGTAAATTAAAGATTTATCGCTATCTGCTTTTCATTTGCATAGCAATAGACCGTATATTTATAGTTGGCGGTAAACATCCACTCGGCAGGGAAACTTACGCCTTGAAACGTTGTGGCATCGCTGATTTTTTCTATCGGTTCGCCTTCTTCCGCACCCTTTTCGGTAACATTGATTTTATGATTACCGTTTTTTGAAATGGCTTTTGTGGCATCCAGCAGCATTTGCCCGAATT
>JAISUN010000030.1 GCA_031272085.1 Dysgonamonadaceae bacterium
GAAGTTTCGGAACAGTTCCTGAAAGAGATTTTCGACAGCGTCGCCAAAAATCCGAAAATCACGCTGACAGTCGATTTGGAACAGCAACTGATTACCAACAACGACACCGGACACAGCGAACCGTTTTCAATCAACGCCTACAAAAAGGAGTGTTTCCTGAATGGTTTTGACGACATCGACTATCTGTTGAGCCGCCGAAACCGCATCGAAGAGTTTGAGGAGAACCGGTAAAAATCAGATTTCGCCGATTATCTTGTCTGCTAAGGCTTCGGCTGCTTGAAGTGTCGGAGCCTCGGTATAGATGCGGATTATAGGCTCGGTGTTCGACTTGCGGAAATGTACCCACGAATCGGGAAAATCAATTTTTACGCCGTCAATGGTATTGACCGGATATTCAGCGTATTTGGCCTTCAAGGATTCGAGCAGGGCGTCAACGTCGGTTTCGGGTTTCAGGTCGAGGCGGCGCTTTGCCATAAAATAATCAGGAAATTGTGCGCGAAACTCGCTGACAGTCTTGCCTGATTTTGCCAACGCAGTCAGAAACAGCCCGATACCAACCAGAGCGTCGCGTCCGTAATGCGAAGCAGGATAAATAACTCCGCCATTGCCTTCGCCGCCGATAACAGCCGATGTTGCTTTCATTTTTTCAACCACATTTACCTCGCCGACTGCCGATGCAGTGTAGGTTTTGCCGTACCGCTCGGTAATGTCGCGGAGGGCGCGGGTTGAACTCATATTTGAAACGGTATTTCCGGGAGTGTGCTGCAAAACGTAGTCTGCAACTGCAACAAGCGTATATTCTTCGCCGAACATTCCGCCTTCTTCGGTAATAATCGCCAAACGGTCAACATCGGGGTCAACCACAAAGCCTACGTCGGCGCGGCGTTCTTTAACCAGCGATGCAATATCGGTAAGATGTTGCGGAAGCGGTTCGGGATTGTGGGCAAAAAGGCCGGTCGGTTCAGCGTTCAGGCCGATTATTTCTTTCACGCCCAGCGCTTTAAGCAGTTCCGGCAAAACGATACCTCCTACCGAATTTACAGAATCGAAAGCGACGGTAAATTCCGCTTTGCGAATAGCCTCAACATCAACGAGTTCGAGGCCGAGAACGTGTTCTATATGTTTTTTATTATACGAATCATTGAGGGTGATTTTGCCCAGATTTTCCACTTCGGCAAATGTAAAGTCCTCTGCTTCGGCGATTTTCAGGATTTCGCCACCTTCGGCTGCGTTCAAAAATTCGCCTTTTTCGTTCAGCAGTTTCAGCGCATTCCACTGTTTGGGATTGTGCGAAGCGGTAAGGATAATTCCTCCGGCAGCTTTTTCCCAGATTACGGCAAGTTCGGTGGTTGGAGTTGTGGCGAGGCCGATGTCAACCACATCGAAGCCCATTCCGCAGGCGGTTCCGGTCACAAGGTCGCGCACCATTGCCCCCGAAATGCGGGCGTCGCGTCCGATAACTATTTTTTTTGCTTCGGGATTTTTCGACTGCAACAGAGTAAGATAGGCGGCCGTAAATTTCACTGCGTCAAGCGGCGTAAGGCCTTGTCCGGCTTTTCCGCCAATCGTGCCGCGGATACCGGAAATAGATTTTATTAACGACATATTAATTAAAACTTGTATAGGTTATGCCCTTGTAAAAAAGAGGCGTAATTGCTTGCTGGTCAACGTATGAGCCGACATTGGACGGTATTATCAAATCAACTATTCCGTGTTCGCCCACGTATTCAAGAGGGTAAACCCAGCCGGTACAAACGGGCGAATATCCCGATGTAGGCTGATAAGTCGCTGATACTCCGTAAATAAAATCGTACGGCTGATAAAGCACCGGATAATATTTCGTCGTATCGCTCCCAATATATTGAAGATACTCAAAACGCACAGTAACAGTATTATAGGACTTAACTTTCGCGCCACCGCTATCTACAACGTGTATATAAAGGCCGTCGGAAGTTTTGAAATACTCGTTTTCGGCGAAAACCCTGCTTGCCGGATATTCGTCCAAAACCTTGATTTTGTTGGTTGCAAGGAAACGGTCAATCGCCTTGCTTTCCTCGCGTAGGAGTTCCTGTAAACTTTTCGACTGGTCGCACGAGAAAAAGAGCCACGAGACCGAAACTATTGATAAAAGCGTTATTAAAATTCTCTTCATACTTGAAATTTTGCTGCAAAGGTAAATGAAAAATTTTTTATTTTGCTATAATTTTACTTAAATTATGTCAATAAACGTTCATAATCGGGCAAAGCCTTTGTAAAAGCGGCAACCGCATCGTCGAGGCTGCCGTGAAATTCGCCGCCCGAAGCGTTGAGATGACCGCCTCCGCCGAAAATATCTTTTGCGATTTTGTTCGAGGGGAAAAAACCTTTCGAGCGCAGCGAAATGCGGATTACGTCCTTTTCTTCGCGGAACAAGGCTGACAGCGTAACATCCTCAATCGACATCGGCAAATTGACGATTCCTTCCGTATCGCCCTTTTGCACGCCGAATTTTATTATATCGTCGGTCGAGAGCGTGATTACGGCTGTTTTGTAGCGTTTCAGCACTTTCATTCGTTTCAGCAGGACGAAGCCGTTGAAGCGCATTTTGTTTTCCGTATTCCGGTTGAATGTTTTTGCATAAATATCGTCTTTGTCGATGTCTTTTTCGAGCAACTGGCTGATAATGTAATAGATAGCCGGGCTGTTGGAATTGAGCGTGAAGGCGCAGGTATCGGTCATCATTCCGGCATAAATGCACTCGGCGCAGGCTTTCGTGATGAGTTCAAAATCGCCCATTCGACAGATAAAGCGGAAAATAAGTTCGCTGGTCGAGGATATTTCGGGGTGCGAAATCGTAATATCGCAAAACGATTCGGGGTCGGGATGGTGGTCAATCATTATTTTTTTGACCGGCGACACGTCGAGAAGCGGTTCCATTGTGCCTACCCGCTTTTTCCCGTTGAAGTCGAGGCAAAAAATTAGGTCGGCCGCTTCAACAGTTTCTTTTGCGAGTTCGCGGTTGTTTTCATCAACCAAAATCTGGTCGCAATCGGGCATCCAGTTCAGAAAAACCGGATAATCGTTCGGCACAATCACGTTTACCTGCTTCCCAAGTTCATTGAGAAAATGGTAAAGACCGAGCGAGGAGCCGATAGCGTCGCCGTCGGGCGAGCGGTGCGAAAAGATGACGATTTTGTCGGCTTTATTTATTAACTTCTTGGCGCTCTGGATGTTATCCTCGGAAATTATTTTGTTCAGCATATTTTATTTTCATTTGCGCTGCAAAGATACAGAATTTTTTCCAAGATTTCAACATTTTTCCGCCCTTTCCTTTTTTACGGCATCGCGCCCCTGTCCGTCAGCCCGAAATAAACCAGCCCGAACAGCCCGGCATTCCATCCCTGCAAGTGATAACCGAGGTTTTTGCCGGTCAGGCTGTTGATGTGTTCGTTTGGCGACCAGTCGCCCGACGCAACCAAATCGGCGTTTGCCACGCGCTTTATCAGGTCGATGGCTTCCGCCCGCCGTCCCATTTTCAGACGCGCCCAGCAGTCCATAAAACTCAACCACGGCCATACTGCGCCGTTGTGATAGGTTGCGGGAGCATAACCGAACTCGGCCGGATAATACGGAAAAGTTTCGGCAATGCCGTAAGGCGTGAGGCTCATCTCGTTCAGGGCGTCGAAAATGGAATTTGCCCGGTCGTCCGGCACTACGCCGAAAAGTATGCCAATCGTCTGGTCTTGCAGCAGTTTGTCGTTCACCGAGCCGTCTTTCCAGCGCTGACAGTAATAGCGGCCGTTCCACAAGCCGCCTTTTTTTACGTCCTTGTTGATGAA
>JAISUN010000126.1 GCA_031272085.1 Dysgonamonadaceae bacterium
ACCACTTTGGCTTCGGTGGCGATTGAGGCGTGGTCTGTCCCCGGCACCCAGCAGGCGTTTTTGCCCTGCATACGGGCGCGGCGCACAAGCACGTCCTGAATCGTGTTGTTGAGCATATGCCCCATATGCAAAACACCGGTAACGTTGGGCGGCGGAATGACTATTGTGTATGGTTCGCGCTCATCCGGCTCGGAATGAAAAAGGCCGTTGTCGAGCCAATATTTATACCACTTTGCCTCCACTTCCGTGGGGTCGTATTTTGTTGCTAAATCCATCTTTAAAAAGTTTTTTAAACTGCAAAATTACAAAAGAGTTTTGAAATACCGAAATATTTAACAATTTGAAATTTGATGATTCATTGTTTTTCATTAATTTTGCAGAAAAAATTTTGGCGTTATGAAGAGGACTGTTTTTATTTTCTTATGTTTTATGATTGCATTTAATGCTGCCCCGCAATGGAAAAGTCCCGCATTTTACGAGGCTTCGCAATTTCCGCTTATCGGGAAAATTTCCGATGCTACGGAAACTCGTTACGAACGGCTTCCGGCCGCTCTGAAAAGCGCGTTGAGAACTCCGGTTTGGAATCTTGGGAAAAACACGTCAGGGCTGGCGGTGCGCTTTTGCTCAAATTCTACGGCTATTTTTGCTAAATGGGAGGCCTTGAACAACAGCCTGCTCGCCAATATGACGCCAGCAGGAACGAAAGGCCTTGACTTGTACTGCTTCGACGATGGACAGTGGCGTTTCGTAAATTGCGCCCAACCATATTCGCCGGATGGCGGGAAAAAATATTTTGCGCCGATAGTTACCGGAATGTTGCCGCAGGAACGCGAATATATGCTTTATTTGCCGCTTTACGACGGGATTGTTTCGCTCGAAATCGGGATTGATTCGGCGGCTTACATTGCACAGCCCCGGTTTGATTTGCCCGAACGCGAAAATCCGGTTGTTTGCTACGGTACCAGCATTTTGCAGGGCGGACACGCTTCGCGTCCCGGAATGTCGCTGACCAACATACTTTCGCGCCGTTTCAACCGCGTTTTCATCAATCTCGGATTCAGCGGCGAGGCTCATCTCGACTACGAAATCGCCGAACTGATGGCTTCTACCGACGCTTCGCTCTATCTGCTTGATTTTGTGTCGAATGCAACTGTTGACGAGATGAACGAACGCGCCGAAAAATTTTTCTACATCATCCGCAACAAGCGTCCCGAAACGCCGGTAATTTTCGTTGAAGACCCGATTTTCACTCATTCTCGCTACGACCGCCGAATAGCAAAAGAAGTGAGCGATAAAAACGAAACTATCGGAAAAATATTCAAAAACCTTGAACAGAAGAGCGAAAAAAATATCTATTTTCTCTCGTCGAAAGAGATGCTTGGAAGCGACGGCGAGGCTACCGTTGACGGAATCCACTTTACCGACCTCGGTTTTGTGCGCTACGAAAATTTGATTGTCCCGCTGCTCGAAAAACTGCTGAAACCGGTTGAAATAAAACCGCTTACGCAAACAATAGGCGATTACCGGCTAACGCTTCTGCCCGAAAGAATGGGCGAGGGAAATCCGAAAATTTTAATTGATGCTTCGCCCGAAATTTTGTCCGAATATTTGCCTGACGGAACTTGGGCCTCGGCTGTAAATGCTTTTCTGTTGCGGACTTCCGACAAAAATATCCTCATCGACGCCGGACTTGGACGCGCTTTGCAGAGCAACCTCGCTTCGGCGGGATTGAATCCCGAACAAATCAACATCATCCTGCTAACTCACATGCACGGCGACCATATCGGCGGGCTGCTGGCCGACGGCAAAAAAGTTTTCCCGAATGCCGACCTTTACATTGCCAAGGCGGAATACGACTATTGGATTAAAAGTGATAATAAACTTGCACTCAACGTTTTATCGGCATACAAAGACCGGCTGAAACTCTTTATTCCGTCCGAAATCAGCACGAAGAAAAAGGAACTTTTTGCGGGCGTCAGTGCAGTTGCGGCTTACGGGCATACTCCCGGCCACACTGCCTATCTTATCGAATCACAATCATCTAAATTACTGATTTGGGGCGATTTAACCCATGTAACTCCGGTGCAGTTTCCGCACCCTGAAATTGCCGTAACTTACGATGTAGAGCCGTCGAAAGCCATAGAATCGCGCAAGCAAATTATGGAGTTTGCAGCAAAGAACAATATTCCGATAGCGGGGATGCACATTGCGTTTCCGGCAATGGGAACCTTGAAAAAAGAGGGTAGGGGAGGCTACGTTCTGAATCCCCTGTAAATGATTGTAAAGCGTTATGAATAAACATTTTATTATATTAATAATTTTTATTATGACAAGTGGATTTACTTCCGATATTTCGGATAAAGTTTCCGCCCTGCACAAAAAGATATATACGATTGATACTCATTGCGATACGCCTATGCTGTTCGGCCGGGGAGTAAATATCGGGAAGAAGAATGAAAATTCCAAAGTTGATGTTATCAAGATGCAGGAAGGAATGCTCGATGCAGAATTTATGGTGGCTTACCTGCCCCAGAAAGAACGGACTGTCGAGGCTTCGCAAAGGGCTGTAAAAAAGGCTGTTGCAATAATCGACAAGATAAAATGGCAGATTGAGGAAAATAAAGATATTGTTGTGCAAGGCTTTACTGTTGCCGATTTGAAGAAAAATAAGGCTGAAAACAAAAAAACAATTTTTATCGGAATCGAAAACGGCTACGCTATCGGGAAAGACATAAAAAATGTCGAGCGTTTTGCAAAAATGGGCGTCAAATACATAACTCTCTGTCACAATGGCGATAACGATATTTGCGATTCGGCAATCGGAAATCACGAACACGATGGTTTGAGCGAGTTTGGGAAAAAAGTTGTCAGCGAAATGAACCGGCTGCATATTATGGTCGATATTTCCCACACCTCCGAAAAAACCTCGTTCGATGCGCTGAAAGCCAGCAAATATCCCGTGATTGCCTCACACTCGTCGGCAAAGGCGCTTTGCGCCCATCCGCGCAATGTTTCCGACCAACTGATGAAAGCGATTGCGGAAAAAGGCGGGGTAATACAAGTCTGCTTTTACAGCGGTTTCCTGAAAAGCAAAGGCAAAGCCTCGCTGAAAGATGCCGTTGACCATATCGACTATGTCGTGAAAACCGTTGGCGTCGATTACGTCGGCATCGGCACCGATTTTGACGGCGGCGGCGGCCTCACAGACATGAAAACGGCAAGCGAGTTCCCGAAAATTACCGAAGAACTCATCCGCCGCGGCTATTCCGACAAGGATATTGCCAAAATCTGGGGCGGGAATATTATGCGGGTTATGGCGGCGGTGGAAAAGTGAGACGCGATGCATCATTGACAAATTTCAACAAAAAACGCCGTTTTTCCTTATTCAATTTACCGAAAACGGCCGGTCATTCTTTTCTACGCCTCTCGTTTTGTTTGGTTCTGCCGACATTTCAAATCGGATATTTCCTCCTTTGCGGAGCAATTCGTGAGGGAAAAAGTTCTTATTATACGTTTTTCCATTGACTGTCAGCGATTTAATAAAAACATTTTCAGCGCTGTTGTTCGGAGCCTCGATTATCAATCTGGCGCCATTGTCGAAATTGATTGTAACCTTCTTGAACAGCGGGGAACCAACAACATACTGATTGCTGCCCGGACAGACAGGATAAAATCCCAGCGCACTGAAAACGTACCATGCCGAGGTTTGGCCGTTGTCCTCGTCGCCGCAATAGCCGTCGGGATGCGGATTGTAGAGTTTTGTCATCACTTCGCGGAGCCGCTGTTGCGCTTTCCATGGCGCTCCTGCATAGTTGTAAAGATAGATTGCGTGCTGAATCGGCTGATTTCCGTGGGCATAATTTCCCATTCCGGCAATCTGCATCTCGCGGATTTCGTGAATTACAAAGCCGTAATACGAGCAGTCGAACAGTGGCTCCATCTCGAAAACAGTATCGAGCCGCGAAATAAAGCGGTCGTTTCCGCCCATTAAACCAATAAGTCCGCCGATGTCGTGAAACACCGACCAAGTATAATGCAGGCTGTTGCCCTCGGTAAAGGCGTCGCCCCATTTTAGGGGATTGAAAGGCGACTGAAACGAGCCGTCTTCGTTGCGGCCGCGCATCCAGCCGGTTTCGGGGTCGAAAACATTGCGGTAATTTTCCATTCTTTTGGCAAAGAGGGCAATTTCGTCTTTCGGACGCTTTAAATCGCCGGCTAAACGCCAGATACAGAAATCGTCGTAAGCATATTCGAGCGTTCGGGCTGCATTTTCGTTAATCCCCACATTATAAGGAATATAGCCGAGGCGGTTGTAATAATCGGCTCCGTAACGGCCTGTGGATTTGACTTTTGGATTGTAAGCGGTTGTATTTTTCATAATCGCCTCATACAGAGTATTTATATCGTATCCGCGAATGCCTTTCAGCCAAGCGTCGGCTATTAGCGAGGCCGAATTTGAGCCAATCATACAGTCGCGATGTCCGGGGCTTGCCCATTCAGGCAGCCAACCGCTTTCTTTATAGGTGTTTACGAGGCCTTGCATAATTTGGCTGTCGAGTTCGGGATAGAAGAGCGTGAAAAACGGGAAAACTGCGCGGAAAGTGTCCCAAAAACCATTGTCGGTAAACATATAACCCTCGCAAATTTCGCCGTTATAGGGGCTGTAATGAAGGATTTGTCCGTCGCTGCCAATCTCGAAAAATTTTCTCGGAAAGAGCAAAATGCGGTAGAGGCAGGAATAAAAAGTGCTGATTTGGCCGGCATCGCCGCCTTCGACTTTTATTTTACTCAATTCGCGCTCCCAGATTCCGGCGGCTTCCGACCGGATTTGGTCGAAAGATTTGCCGCCGATTTCGCGTTCAAGGTTCAGTTCGGCCTGTTCGGGGCTGATGAACGAGGAGGCAACTTTTACCGTAATCTGTTCGCCTTTCCGGGTTTTGAATCCAATGGCGGCTATGGCGTGCGCCGCTTCTGCAAAAGTCTGATTATCAGATATTGTATCGGGCGTTCCGGCTGCGAAAGTTTCAAAATCGCGGTCGAAAACGGCCACAAAATAATTCTTGAAATTGTCGGGAACGCCGCCACTGTTGTTCCGGCAGTAGCCGACTATTTTCCGTTCCGAAGGGATAATTTTTACCATCGAACCCTTGAAAAAGCCGTCGAGTAGCACGTAAGAATGTTCATTTTCGGGAAAAGTGAAGCGGAAACAGGCTGCGCGTTCGGTCGGCGTAATTTCGGCCGTAACGCCGTAATCGGCTAAATAGACGCTGTAATAATCGGGACAGGCAGTTTCCGTTTTGTGTGAAAACCACGATGCACGCTCGTCTTCGCCGGTTTTCAGGCTGCCGGTCAGGGGCATAATGGAAAATGCGCCGTAATCGTTAATCCAGGGGCTTGGCTGATGCGTCTGTTTGAAGCCGCGGATTTTCACTGCGTCGTAGGTGTAGCCCCATCCATCGCCCATTTTCCCGGTTTGGGGCGTCCAGAAGTTCATCCCCCAGGGCAAAGCGATTGCAGGATAGGTGTTTCCGTTGGACAGGGCAAAATTGCTCATCGTCCCCATCAGCGGATTGACCTGCGGGAGGCAAGAGTAATCGACAGGCGCGGCAAAAGCGGCGCAACAGGCTGTAATCCAGCCTATAATACAAGAAAATAAGACCCGCGTTTTCATTGATATTTTTTTTGCAAAGATAGGGCTTTTATTTTGAAAATATTATCATAAAATTAGAATAAAATACAAATTTTTATTACTTTTGCAGTTGAAACATTAAATCTATTAAACGTCGGTTTGGCAAGAATTGTTTTTTATCGTCTTGCGTGCCTCCTGTGCTGCTTTACATCAATTCATTTGCAGGCGGAACGTTATTATTTCTCGAACCTCTCGTTGCGGGACGGCTTGTCGCAGATAACGGTTTCGGCTATTTATCAGGATTCGCGGGGATATTTATGGTTCGGAACGCGCAACGGATTGAACAGGTTCGACGGCTATACATTTGAGAAATATTATTACAGCGCTTCAAACCTCAATTCGTTGAGCGACAATCATATACTCTGCATATTAGAAGACGATTCAGCCCGCCTTTGGGCCGGAACAAACAATGGCCTCAACCGAATGGATTTATCAACAAACAAGATAAAGCAATATCTTTTGGATGAGAAAAATCCCAATTCGCTGTCTAATAACTTTATTCTGTCGATGTGTCGGGACGACGACGGAAATATCTGGGCAGGAACCAACAGCGGACTGAACCGATACGATGCCAAGAATGACCGGTTTGAGCGGTTTTATTTCGACGGTTTATTGGAAAGCAATAATATCTACGGGCTTGCTTTCAATAAGGGAAATCTATTTTTAGGCACTTATTATCAAGGAGTTATAATTTATAATATAAAAGATAAAACCGTAAAACGATTGAACAATTCGCTTAAATATGTGCGTTCTATTTTTGTGGATAAAATCGGCAATTTGTGGGTTGGCACGCAGGACAAGGGCATTTTGGTTTATACAAAAAACGGTATTGTCAAAATTGATGCGGCAACAGGCTTGTCAAATAATTTTGTCCGCACTTTCAGCCAGTCTCCGGACGGGAAATTTATGCTGGCAGGAACGCTCAACGGCTTGAATATTATTGACATACAAACGTATAAAATTGTTCAGCAATACAAGGATTACGAAATTGGAAGCGGAAATTTGAGCCATTACAGCATACAATGCCTGTTTTTTGACAATCAAAATACCTTGTGGATAGGCACCTATTCCGGAGGAATAAACTATTACAGCCCTTACAGCGAGCGGTTTCGCACGGTAAATTTGTCAGAAAGGCTGAATTTTTTGACCGGAATAATTGGTCAAGTGGTTGAAACGCCTGACTATCTGTATTTTGCCACCGAAGGCAGCGGAATTTTGGAAATGGACAAGAAAACGGAAATTCTACGCGCCTATCCGATTTTTCCAAACGACCGGACTTATTCGCGCAACATCTTGAAATCCTTATATTTAGATGGAAACCGAATATTGTGCGGAACCAATGCAGGCACTATTTACAGTTTCAACCTCGCGACAAAACGATTTTCGCTGTTTCACGATTTTGGAAATCAAAACGGCGTTTATTATATTGGTAAAAACTCTGATAATAAAATAGTTGCAGGCGGAGTTAATCAAATCGGACTTGCGGTTTTCAGCAATAATGGCGTTAAACAGGAATTTCCCCTAAAAGACGGACGCGCAATGACTTTCCAGAATATCCGCTGCCTCTCTGAAATCAGGAAAAACCTGTATTTGATAGGAACTCGAAGCGAAGGAATTTATCTATACGACACTAAAACGCTTGATTTGCAGCATTTTGCTTCCAATCATACCGGAAATAAATCCAATCAATTACCGGAAAATTACATTACAGTAATATACAAAGACCGCGAAAATAATATTTGGATAGGAACATACGGCAGCGGTTTCTGCCTGTTTAATCTTGAAAATAAGGATTTTACAACCTACGATTCCTCAAACGGACTGCTCAACGATAATGTCTGTTCGATTTTGGAAAGCGAGGACGGGCATCTGTGGATTAATACAGTTTCGGGAATTTCCGATTTCGATGTGAAAGAGAAGACTTTCAACAATTACAGTTATTCGTCAGGCATTAATATTGACGAATTTACGCCTCACACAGGGACGAAACTGTCGAACGGGCAAATCGTTTTCAGCGGAAATAACGGTTTTATTATTTTCAACCCTAACTCGCTGGGACACAATCCGAATGCGCCTGCCGTACTGCTCGAAAACCTGTTCATCAACAATGCAAAAATTGAAATCGGCAGTAAAATCCTGAAAAAAACGCTTTCCGAACAGAAAGAAATCATTTTGACACATAGCCAGAGTAATTTTTCGATAGAATATACGGCTTTGAACTATATTTTTCCCAATAAAAACGAATATGCTTACATTTTGGAAGGTTTCGACAAAAAATGGAACGAAACAGGCAACCGGCGGATAGCATACTACACGAATATCCCGTCGGGCATTTATACTTTCAAGGTGAAAGCCGCAAATAATGACGGCGTTTGGAACAACAATGGAGCAGAAATAAAAATTAAAATCCTGCCGCCGCCTTGGAAAACTTGGTGGGCTTATTCGTTGTATTTCATTGCATTAGCAGGAATTTTGTATTTTATTTACCGTCATTTTTACGAAAAAGCAAAACTTGAAAACGAGGTAAAAGTGCAGCAGGCAAAAGCCAAAGCACAGCAGGAATTTAATGCAGAAAGGAGCAAACTGTTTACCAATTTTTCGCACGAATTGCGCACTCCTTTAACGCTTATAATCAGCCCTTTGGATGATTTGTCGAAAGATGCCGTAAATCTTACGGAAGCGCAAGTCGGCAAGGTCGCAATAATGAAAGATAATGCGCAGCGGCTCTTGCGTTTGGTTAATAACCTGATGGATTTCCGGAAAAACGAGAGCGGCATTTTGAAGCCTGATTTGACGGAAAGCGATTTTGTAAATTTTGCCGAAGAAATGACGTTGAATTTCAAGGACTTGGCTGCATCGCGCAAAATTGATTTGAGTTTTTATTCTGAATTAAAAGAGGTCTTTATGCTCTTCGACCGTAATTTGATGGAAAAAGTGTTTTTCAATTTTCTTTCCAATGCGTTCAAGAACACGCCCGACGGCGGCAAAATTTCAGTGAATATTTATCACCATGGCGATGATAAAATACGGGTAGAAATTTGCGATTCGGGGGTAGGCATTCCCGAAATCGAGTTGGAAAAAATCTTTGAACCATTCTATCAAGTATCTCAAAATGAACATTCTGCGTCCGGCACAGGACTCGGATTGAGTTTGAGTAAATCCATTATTGAGATGCACAAAGGTACGGTTTGGGCGGAAAACAACACTGGCTGCGGCGCGGCTTTTAAATGTATTTTGCCTGTCAAAAACAGCGGATTAAATTCGGAACATCTTGCTAAAAACGTTGATAATAAGACAAATACAGCGAAAGAAAAGACGCGGGACCCGGTTAAAAGCGCCAAGAAAAAATATTCTGTTTTGCTTGTCGAGGATAATCTCGACGTCAGGAAATATCTTGTATCGCAGTTGGAGCCGACTTATGACATCATTCAGGCTGCCAATGGGCAAGAGGCGATGGACAAGGCGGGTTATTATCTGCCTGATTTAATAATTTCGGATGTGATGATGCCAAAAACAGACGGCATTACAATGGCGCAAGCGCTTAAAAATGACCTCCGTACAGGGCATATTCCAATTATCCTGCTCACAGCCAAAGCATTACCCGAAGACCAGACTGCCGGATACAATACCGGAGCCGACGATTATATCATTAAGCCATTCAATACAAGCGTTTTGCAGGCAAGGGTAAAAAATTTGCTTGACGGCCGCGAAAAGTTGAAAGATATTTACGGAAAGCATTTCAGTATTGAAAATCTTGGCATAGAAACCACTTCTGCCGACGAGCGTTTTATGCAAAAACTCTACGAAGTAATGGAAAAAAATCTGTCGAATCCCGAATTTAACTTGGACGAATTTTCACGCCAAATCGGGATGAGCAAAGCGAACCTTTACCGGAAAATAAAAGCCGTAACCAACCTGTCGCCAAACGAATTTGTGCGGAATTTCCGCCTCGAAACAGCCGCCAAAATTATGAAAAATACCGACACGCCAGTTTCGGAAGTCTATGTGGCAGTCGGATTCAGTTCACACGCATATTTTTCCAACTGCTTCAAATTGCTTTACGGAATTACTCCTTCGGAGTATGCCAAGAACTGATTTTATGAATTTCTGCAACTTTTTGAATAGAATTTGACAATAGAAAATCCAAAATGCGCCTATCTTTGCAAAGATAATTCTAATTTTTTATGAAAAACATAGGGCTAATATATTTATTTTCACTTATTTGCGCTTCATTATCGGCGCAAATTAATTTTCCAAATTCCACGAGGCTGAATGATGGCTGGGAGTTTGTCCGCACGGATTTGGGCAGCGTTTGGGAAGCAGTACGCCCGATAGCAAAATCCGACGACCCGGAAAATATGCCGATTTGGGAAAAAGTAACCTTGCCTCACACATGGAATGCAGAAGACGCCGTTGCGCCGGACGCAAATTATTATCAAGGCTCAGGCTGGTATCGCAACTTGTTGAGAATCAACAATCCATACGAAAACGGCAGAACTGTTTTGCATTTTGAAGGCGCAGGCCGGGCAACCGAAATTTATGTTTATACCGAAAAAGTCGCCTCGCACACAGGCGGTTACGACGAATGGACGGCGGACATTACCGAGGCTGTTGCGCGTTTCCGGCAAAATCCTGATTCAAAGCGATTTAATGGGCTTGTTCCCATAGAAATCCGTTGCGACAACAGCCGCAACTCACAGCAGATTCCGTCAAATCTTTCCGATTTTACCATTTACGGCGGCATTTACCGGTATTTGAATTTGGCGTATTCTCCAAGCATTTCATTATCAAATATTTATATTGAAACAGAAATTAAGAAGGATGGACAAAATGGCGCAGGAAAAATTAATTTTGAGATAAATGATTTTCTGAATCAAAAAGGCAACATATCATTGAATATCAAAATTTTAGACAATAAAAACAAGATTGTTTTTTCAAAAATATTAAATACCTCATCCTCTGCGGGGAAGTGCGGAGTGGAATTTGAAATAAAAAATCCGCAATTCTGGTCGCCCGACAGCCCGAATTTATATTCCCTTATTATTGACTGTAATTTAATGACTTACAAAGAGATGTTCGGTTTCCGCAGTTTTGAATTTAAGGAAAAAGGAGCGTTTTATTTGAACGGAAAACGCCTTTTGCTTCGCGGAACGCACCGCCACGAAGACCACGCGGGGGGTGGAGCGGCGATGACGGAAACGCAAATCCGCGCCGAAATGCTGCAAATAAAGGCGATGGGCGCAAATTTCATCCGGCTGGGGCATTATCAGCAGTCGCGTATTGTGCTTGATTTGTGCGACAGTCTGGGATTGCTCGTTTGGGAAGAAATTCCCTGGTGCAGAGGCGGTTTAGGCGGCGTAGAGTATCAAAATCTTGCGCGGCAAATGCTCGAAAATATGATTACGCAGCACCGAAACCATCCTTCCGTGATTCTTTGGGGGCTGGGTAATGAAAACGACTGGCCAAACGATTTTCCTGCTTTCAACAAGGATTCTGTCCGCATTTTTATGCAGGAACTCAACGATTTAGCGCACAAAATTGACAATAAAAGATTGACTTCCATCCGCCGCTGCGATTTTTGCGCCGATATTCCGGACGTTTATTCGCCAACAATTTGGATGGGCTGGTACACAGGCGTTTACAAGGATTATCGCCGGAAAACCGAAACAGAACGCGCCAAAGTCAGCCGCTTTTTTCACGCCGAATGGGGAGGCGACAGCCACGCGGGACGCTACGAAGAAACTCCGTTTTATCCGGAATACAACGAGAACGGTAATATTGTAACAGCCTCAAAAGCAGGCGACTGGGACGAAAATTATATTTGCGATTTGTTCGACTGGACGCTAAAAGAACAGGAAACAATGCCTGATTTGAGCGGCTCGGCATTTTGGACTTTCAAGGATTTTGCTACGCCAATCCGTCCCGAAAATCCTGTACCTTACGTCAATCAAAAAGGCGTTGCAGAGCGCGACGGAACGCCGAAAGAAGCATATTACGCAGTGCAGTCGTATTGGGCAACCGAGCCGATGCTGCATATTTTCGGCAAAAAATGGACGACGCGCTGGGGAAAAGCAGACGAGCAGAAAATTGTAAAAGTCTATTCCAATTGCGAGAAGGCAGAACTTTTTTTAAATGGAAAATCTTTGGGCGTAAAACAGCGCAATTCACAGGATTTTCCTGCTGCCGGGCTTCGCTGGAACGTAAATTTTTCCTCAGGAACAAATATATTAAAAGCCGTCGGAACAAAAGGAAAAACCACAGTAGCAGACAGTATCACACTGTTTTACGAAACACGGCAATTCGGCAAACCGGCAAAAATTCAGATAAAAATTTTGGAAGAAACTGCCGATTATGCTTGGATTGAAGCCGTTTTGCTTGACGAAAACGACGTGCAATCGCTTGAAGCAAAGGATTTTATCTGTTTCAGTTCTTCTGGCGACGGAAAACTCGTCGTTAATCAGGGAACGGCAAGCGGCTCGTCGAAAGTTGAGGCGCAGAACGGCAAAGGCCGCATGAAATTATTGAAGTGCGGCGGCAAAACCATTGTCGCGGTCAAGGTTGAAGGCTTGGAAACAGCGTTTGTTCTTATTAATTGAACTAATTTTAACAATTTTTGATTAAATTTTCATAATTAATGTAAATAAACTGCATTACCTTTGGCCTATGTTAACTTTTATTAAACATTTTTAAATATGATGAAACATAAATTCAAACTAATTCTGCTATTGATGATTTTGCAATGCTCTGCAAGCATCTTTGCTCAACAGGTAAGCGGAGTAGTGCAAGATGTTTCCGGCGAACCGCTGATTGGCGTGAGCATTTCAGTGCAAGGAACCAATTCAGGAACTGTAACCGACATAAACGGTTCTTTCTCGATATCGCCGGTGAATGCAAATTCCGTTCTGCATTTTTCGTTTGTCGGCTATACGCCCCAGACGATTACAGTTGGAAATCAAAAAGTGATTAACGTTACTCTGCACGAAGACTCCCAACTTCTTAACGAAGTGGTTGTGGTCGGTTACGGACTGCAAAAGAAAGCGACCCTGACGGGCGCCGTCTCGCAGGTAACGGGACAGGACATAACGTCAAAAGCCAGCACCGATGTACTGAACGCATTACAGGGACAGATGGCGGGCGTGCAGGTATTGCGCGGCGGCGGTCAGCCCGGCTCGGAAACGTCCGGCATACGCGTGCGCGGTTTCACCTCGGCTAACGACGCTTCGGCATTAGTGCTTATCGACGGCGTAGAGGGCGACATGAAACTGCTCAATCCTGACGATGTGGAAACCATCTCTGTACTCAAAGACGCTGCTTCGGCGTCAATCTACGGAGCCCGCGCCGCAGCAGGCGTCATTCTGATTACTACGAAAAAAGGCGCTGTTAGAGGCGACGCCAAGATTTCCTACAACGGCTCTTTCGGCGTCAATCTGCCCGGCTACATGCCCCGACGCATAGCGCCTTGGGAGGAACAGGCTATCATCAACAACGACGGCAGACTGCGTGAGCGCGGCTCGCTCGAACTCGAAGCCGAACGCGCTTCATGGATTGCGAACCCCAATTACAGTTATCGCCCTAACGATGCTCGATGGGAGTTCCTCGCCAATGCCAACTGGCTCAACGAAGGCACTAACGATTACACCACGCAGCAAAACCATGCCGTATCGGTGAACGGCGGTAATGAAACCGTACAGTACTATGTGTCAGGCGGTTATTTTACCAAAGACGGTTTAATCAAATATGGCGCAGACGATTACAGCAGATATAACTTGCGCACCACTATCAACGCCCAACTCAATAAATACGTTGACCTCAACATTATTGCAGGCTACGACGGCGGATTTACAAATCAATCGTCATACGGTTCAACGGCCTTGCTGTCAACGCTTTACAGTTCGCGCGGGCGTCAGGCTATCTATCTGCCCGAAGAAGATACCAACTATGCCAACAACCCATATAGCGCCGACCTTCAAGTTAATGCAATCGACATTATGAAGAACGGCGGCGAACAGAACGCCCGTAACGAGAAATATACAGGCAAAATAGGCATGAAATTTCATGATTTCATCAAAGGTTTGACGTTAGAACTCAATGCCTCCCGCCGCGCCGACTATTATAACTTTGAAAACGATGCACGCTACCTGATAGGTATGGGACGTAACGGCGCAATGCGAGGCTCTAACTCATATAGCGTTAATAATCCTAATTCGGTTACAAAAACCAAGAACTATGCCTATCAGGACAAACTCGAAGCCTTGCTGAACTACGATTTCAAGGTCGATGCTCACGCTTTCCATGTCCTGCTCGGTGGCTCGTATGAGAGATATTTAAAAGACCAGATAACGGCGCAAGCCAAGAACTTGATTTCCAACGATTTCTTCTCGCTGAATTATTACGACGCTTCCGTAGCAACCAACTCTGTATTGAGCGACCTCATTCAGCCATGGAAGATGGCTTCCGTTTTCGGACGCCTCAATTACAACTACAAAGAACGGTACTTGATGGAGGCAAACTTCCGCTACGACGGTTCTTCCCGCCTCGCGCCCGGTAAACGTTGGGAGATATTCCCCTCATTTGCAGCGGCATGGCGTATAAGCGAGGAAGATTTCTTCGAGCCTTTGAAGGACAAAATCGATAATCTGAAAATACGCGCCGACTGGGGTAAACTTGGTAACAGCACCGTACTCAACAGCATGTATTATCCTTATATTGGCGTTATAGACAACAGCACGGTGATGGGCAACGCCACCTACTATCAGTCGGAACTCGCCTCGCAGGACATCACTTGGGAAGTGGTAACTTCTACCGACGTAGGCATTGATGTCGGACTGTTCAAGAACCGCCTCAACCTCACAGCCGATTACTACTGGAAACGTAACAGCAACATGCTGTCGAAGGTTGAAGTGGCTCATATTGTAGGCGTTGGCATCCCATACGTCAATATGGGCGAACTCAAAACATGGGGATGGGAAGTGTCAATTAATTGGCGCGACAAGATTGGAGACCTCACATATTCCGTTGGCTTCAATATCGATGACAGCCAGAACAAATTAGTCAAGTTCGGCGACGACGACCTTATCTCCACAACAGCCTCCACTGCACATCTGCAAGGCTATCCACTCAATTCCATCTGGGGATACAAGACCGACGGTTTCTGGCAGAGCCGCGACGAGTATCTCGCTTATAAAGAGGCTCATCCGGGATATACCACCTTCGACGACGCCAAGATATGGGGCGGCGATATTAAATATCTTGACCTTGACGGCAATGGCGTCATCGGCGCCGGCGCTCAAACCGTTGACGACCATGGCGACCTTGTTTATATGGGAACCACTAACGGCCGCTATCTTTTCGGCTTTAACCTCAATATGCAATGGAGAGGCTTTGACTTCACCGCTTTCTTCCAAGGCGTTGGCAAGCGTTCCTTCTTCGTTGACCCGACCGTCATGTGCCCGCTCTATTACAGTTACCAGATGCCCTGGGAGATGCACCTCGACTATTGGACTGAAACCAATACCGACGCATACTTCGCACGTATCAACGGCACCGATTCCGAAATGCGCAACTACTACTATTCCGACCATTGGGTGCAGAATGGAGCCTATATCCGCCTGAAAAACATTCAGTTAGGCTATACCTTCCCCATTTCCAAGAAATATATCGACAAACTGCGCTTCTACATCGCGGGTACGGACGTTTGGGAATACAGCAAAACGCTTGATACTTTCGACCCCGAATCGGGTAACAACGTCGGCAGAAGTTACTATCCTTTCTTCCGCACATGGACTACCGGCATCAGTATTAACTTCTAAATCACACAGCAATGAAAAAGTATTTATTATTCATAGTGATAACCGCATTGCTAACAGCATGCGACGATTTACTCAATGTAACGCCCGGCTCCGATATGACCGACGAGGGCTTCTGGAAATCGGAAACCGACCTCAAAGGGGCTTGTAACCGTATGTATCAGCAGTTTACCTCCGGTAACCACGACACCCGCGCAGACGACCAGGTCAGCGGCAGCCCCAATAAAATCAGCACCGGACAGCGCACCTTGCAGGACGCTTCGGAAGCCGACTGGAAAGACCCATACGACCGTATCTTTCTGGCTAACAATATTATAGATAAGGCAGCCGCATCGCCCGTTGCCGAAGCCGTGCGCGACCGTTATATCGGCGAGGCGATGTTCTTCCGTGCGTGGTATCATTTCGACCTTGTACAGAAATATGGCGACGTGCCGCTTGTTACCAAAGTGTTTGAATCGGGCGAAGACCCTGACTTGAGCATGCCTCGCACTCCCCGCGAGGAAGTTATACAGCAATGCTACCAGGACCTTGAATTTGCAGCCGCTAAACTGCCGACCTTTGCGTCTTGGACTACCACCGACGAGTTCGACCGCCGCCGCGTAACGCGCTCGGCCGCCCTCGCGCTCGAAGTACGCATAGCGCTCTTTGAAGGCACTTTCCAAAAATACCACAATATCAATGGCGGCGCCAATTGGAAGGCGCATCTGCAAAAGGCTATATCTGCTTTTGAACTGCTGCGTAGCGAAGGACATACGCTCTATACTGCCTCTTCCGGCGCATTGAAGCCCTATCAGGCGCTTTTCTTCGATGAGAGCCAGATAACCAACAAAGAGTTCATCTTTGGCAAGGCTTACGGTCCTAACGGAGGCAGCGGCACGGGCTACACCAACCACAGTTATACCGGCGACAGCGAAGGTACATACATGGTTACACGCAAGATGATTGATATGTATCTTTATGCCGACGGTCTGCCGATAGAGAAGAGTCCGCTGCGCATAGCCAACGAGGAATGTTTCAACAACGTTTTCGGCGTTGACCACAACAGCGCGGCGCTACCCGACGGCAAAGGTCAGCGCGACCCGCGCGCCCTGATGACGTTCTGGACTATCCTCGACCCGCTTGAGAAAGACGCTACCTACGGCTGGATAGGCGCCGGCAAGGGCGACTATCTGCCTTTCCGCACCAACAGCGCCGCTACGGTGGCTTATAACCTCAAAAAACGCTTCAAAGGCTCGCTCTGGGGTGCATCGAAGGATTATACCGACATTATCATCATCCGCTGGGCTGAAATGCTGATAGCATACGCAGAAGCGCTTTACGAAGTAAACGGCTCAATATCAGACGCGCAACTTGACGAAACCGTCAACGCTCTGCGCACCCGCGCCGGCTTCTCCGCAAGGCTAACCAACACTTTTGCCACTTCTAACGGCTTGAATATGCTCGAAGAAATACGACGCGAACGTACTATTGAACTGATGGCTGAAAACCTGCGCTATTATGACCTGCTGCGCTGGAAAACAGCCGAGACGGAACTGACAAAAGCCGTTCTGGGCGCTAAATTCGCCCCCGAAGACAACGGTACGGTGCAGGATTTGAGCCGTCTCGTAGGCGCCGACGGCAAGTCGAACGGAGAATCGGTTATGACCTCTAATACGCAGCAAAATGTGTTCGTCATTGAATATCCATCTACGCGCAAGTTCGATGCTGCAAGAGACTACCTCTACCCTGTCCCGCCTTACGAAATAGCGCATTCCGACGGCAATGTAACTCAAAATCCTAATTGGAACTGATGTTTAACAATTAATAATGAAGAGAATATGAAAAAAATAATTTATGGTTTATTGACAGCGATAATCCTGACAAGCGTTTCGTCCTGCGAGAAAGATAATATCTGGGGCGACGGACTGCCTGAATATGAGCATGTTTATTATGTCGGCTTCTACAAAAGCATTAAGTTCGATTACTATGTAACTTTTGAGATTGCCGCTAATGGCGCTACTCAATGGCGTGAAGGCTCATCGACTACCAACGGCACATGGGAGGCGCTCGACGAGAACAACGCAGTGAACGTGCCGCTGGAATTTCACAGCGAAAGAGTGCGTTCCTACGACGCAGTGAGTAAACTCTGGGTCAGTTCTGCTACGCTTGTTGCCGGAACCGACTACTCTCTCTCGCTCGAAGACGGCTCGTCGCTGACTTCCGAAAGCGCAGGCGTATATTCGCTCACTTGGAAACAGGCTAAGAAAGGTATTCAGAAGGTTAAGGTAAAACGGCTGACTGCCAATACAGGCGACATCAAGTTTTATACGCTTGACCCGTCGAAACCTGTTAACAGCAACGACCTGACGACATTAGTGAACAACAAGACCTCTGAATACGAAATTGACGCCCTGTCAGCCGACTTCGCTGTAAATGCCACAGCCGGTTACGCCGTTACAAACAGCAAAATGCTGGTGAGTTTTAAATGATTTTGATTCTCACAACTTTTTACAGAGAGTCTCTTTTCACGGGAGGCTCTCTGTATTTAAATACAGAACCGTTATGATGACAAAGGGAATAAAAATCTCTCTATTATTATTCGTTATGTCTTTCTTGTCCATACCTTCCTATGCGCAATGGATGTGGAACATCGACAACCTGAACGAGATTAAAAAGGCCTTGCACGTAAAAATCATCCCCGTAACGCAGAAAAAGCGCATTGCGGCAAGCGGCGACCGGCACGACTATGTGAGTATGGCGCCTTACTGGTGGCCTGATTCTACAAAAACAGACGGATTGCCTTACATCCGCTGCGACGGGCAACGTAATCCGGAATTAAAAGAACTTGACCGCGAAAAAATTGATATTTTAGTCCAAAACGTAAGTACGCTGACA
The DNA here is from genome assembly GCA_031272085.1 of Dysgonamonadaceae bacterium. Taxonomy (GTDB): domain Bacteria; phylum Bacteroidota; class Bacteroidia; order Bacteroidales; family Azobacteroidaceae; genus Azobacteroides. Next base: position 18,370 of record JAISUN010000126.1, read on the forward strand.
GAAGCCTACATTCGCTTGAAAAACAAAAAATACGCAAAAAAAGCCGTCAATGACTTGAAAATATGGTTCTTAAATCCCAAAACCCGTATGAATCCGAATCTAAATTATGCCCAAATGATTCCCGGACGCAACGATGGGAGCGGCCGTCCGGAAGGAATTATCGACGCATACAGTTTTGTGAAACTCATCGGCTGCATAGAAGTTTTATTTGAAAATAAAGCCCTGAAACAGAGCGATTATAAAAAACTGCAAACGTGGTTTTCCGATTTTTTGGACTGGCTGTTGAACAGCGATTTGGGACGTCAGGAATATGCTGCGGAAAATAATCACGGCGTGGGATATGACGTACAGGCAACTGCCTACGCCCTGTTTGCAAATCGCCCCGAAATTGCCGAAAAATTTATCAGCAACTTTCCCGAAAAGCGGATTTTTCGCCAGATAGAGCCTGACGGCAGCCAGCCTCGCGAACTTGCGCGCACAATGGCGCTGCATTACAGCATCTTCAATCTTGAACATTTTTTGGATATGTGCAATTTGGCGAAAAAACTCGGAATCGATTTGTATCCTGCAACTTCCGCAGATGGCCGAAACATCGCAAAAGCCATAGATTTTATCGCTCAATATATAGACAAGCCGCAATCGGAGTTTCCCTACCAACAAATCCGGGACTGGGACGAGAAACAGGAAGAGTTGCGCCTGCTAATATGCCGCGCTAAACATTTTTCGCAAAGATATTAAATCTATGCCTCATACTCCCACCCTTTCGCCCGTCCAAGCGGCGGTTCGCCGGTTTCGGTCGGCAAAAACTTATCTACCTCGGGCAGTTCTATCGGCAAATCTTTCAAATCGACAGCGTAAGGCATTCCGTCTTTGTAATAAATCGGGAACGGTTCGCCCCAATAGCGCTGGCGGCTGAAAATGGCGTCGCGGAGGCGGTAGTTGACTTTTACCTTGCCGAGATTGTTTTCTTCGATGTATTCTTTCATCTGTTTTATAGCCTCTTTCACAGTCAAACCGTTCAAAAATCCTGAATTTATCATCGTTCCGTCTTTTGCATCAAAACTTTCTTCGCTGATGTCGGCGCCCTCAATCAACGGGATAATCGGCAAATTGAAATGTTTTGCAAAGGCGTAGTCGCGGCTGTCGTGGGCGGGTACTGCCATTATTGCGCCGGTGCCGTATCCTGCTAATACATAATCGCTTATCCAGACAGGTATTTTCTCGCCGCTAATGGGATTTATTGCATAGGAGCCTGAAAATACGCCTGTTACGCGGCGGTCGGCAATGCGTTCGCGCTCGGTGCGTTTTTTTGTTTGTTCCAAATATTCCGTTACGGCGGCTTGCTGTTCATCTGTTACGCACAATTTTACATAATCGCTTTCCGGCGCCAAAACCATAAAAGTTACGCCGTATATCGTGTCGGCGCGGGTTGTGAAAATGGTCATTTGCGGCTTTTCATTTTCCAGTCTCAATTTTTCATTTTCAATTAAGAAATTCATTTCCGCCCCCTCGCTACGCCCAATCCAGTTGCGTTGCGTTTCTTTCAGCGAATCTGTCCAGTCAATCGTTTCGAGGCCGTCTAAAAGCCGCTGTGCATAAGCCGAAACGCGCAACGACCACTGTTTCATTTTACGCTGCTCTACCGGATAGCCGCCGCGGATGGAAAGTCCGTCCTGCACCTCGTCGTTTGCCAGCACAGTGCCGAGTTTGGGACACCAATTTACCATGGTGTCGGCAAGATATGCAATTCGGTAATTCATCAGCGTTTCCTGCTGCTTTTTCTCGTCCCACGAGAGCCATTCTTCGGCTGTGAAATGCAGTTCTTCGGTTTGCGCTGCATTTAAATTTTCCGAGCCGTATTTTTCAAAATGCTCAATCAGTTCCAAAATCGGGCGAGCCGTACCCGCTTTCGCGCCTTCGTGCTTTCGCGCTTTCGTGCATTCGAGGTTATAATACGAGTTAAACATAAGGATAAAAGCCCATTGCGTCCATTTGTAAAATTCGGGGTCGCAGGTGCGCACTTCGCGGTTCCAGTCGAATGAAAAACCTATTTTATCCAACTGTTCGCGGTAGCGGCGGATGTTGTTTTCCGTCGTAATTGCCGGATGCTGACCGGTTTGGATGGCATACTGTTCGGCCGGGAGTCCGTAGGCGTCGTATCCCATCGGGTGAAGTACGTTGAATCCGCGCAAACGTTTGTAGCGGGCGTAAATATCTGATGCAATGTAACCGAGCGGATGACCGACGTGAAGCCCCGCCCCCGAAGGGTAAGGAAACATATCGAGTACATAAAATTTAGGTCTGTCAGGGTCTATATCAACCTGATACGTTTTCTTGTCTTTCCAGTACTGCTGCCAGCGCTGCTCGATTTCATTAAAATTGTATTCCATAATTGCTTACCTTATTTTGTTTTGTTTCAGGCTGCAAAGGTAAGCAATTTTCCTGAAATCACACTTTTATCAGTTCATATTTTGTCGTCCCAAGTCCGATTTCTTCGGCGTAATCAAGTCCGGCTTTCCAGTCGGTATTGGGATGGATAAGGGCGAATTTGTCGGTGTTCTGCAACTGTCCGTGTTCGTGTACATCGAGGATTGTGTTGATATTTGCGGCCGCTTTTGTAACCAAATCGGCGCAGGCCTGGTCGAGGGCTACGGGGTCGAAAGAGGCTGCAATTCCGATGTTTGGCACGACGGCGGCGTCGTTGCAATTCCAGCAATCGCAATTTGGGGACACATCCATTATAAAACTGATATGAAAATTGGGCTTGTCCTTCACGACAGCGTATGCGTATTCGGCTATCTTGTAGTTCATTATGTCGGTAGAGTTGTCCCAAACCGGCTGGGCGGCATCGTACTGGCAAACGGCAACGCACTGGCCGCAGCCGACGCATTTCAAGTAGTCGATTTCCGCCTTTTTAGCGGCGTTCAGATGAATGGCCTGCGAAGCGCAATATTTCACGCACTGGCCGCAGGATGTGCAGGATTCCGCATCGACAACGGGCTGCGACGAGGAGTGCAGTTCCAATTTTCCCTGCCGCGAAGCCGACCCCATTCCGAGGTTTTTCAGCGTTCCGCCGAAACCGGCCTGTTCGTGTCCTTTGAAGTGCGTCATCGAAACGATGACGTCGGCCTCGGCGATTGCCGCTCCGATTTTGGCCGTCTTGCAGTGCTTCATATTGAGCGGAATTTCTATGAAATCAATGGCTTTCAGTCCGTCGCCGATGATTACGGGGCAAGGGACGGCAACAGGATTGAATCCGTTTTCAAACGCGCTTTCGATGTGGTCAATCGCATTTGAGCGGCGGCCGAGATACAGCGTATTTGAATCGGTCAGGAACGGTTTAGCCTGCTTCGAGAGCAGGAATTTGGCCAATCGGGCGGCATAATTTGCGCGGATATAGGCTAAATTGCCCGGCTCGCCGAAGTGGATTTTGATTGCCGTAAATTTGTCTTTAAAATCAATCTGTTCGATTCTCGCCCGTTTTACGAGCAACTCTAATTTGTCCAACAGGCTGCGCCCCGGCTTGGCACGCATATCGGTAAAATAAACTTTCGACATAATTTCAATTTTTTATATGTTAAACATAGCCAATTTTTATTTCTTAATTTTTTTCGGGAAGCCTTTCAAACAGAGCGAAATAACTGTCGGAATAAAGTTCCCTGTATCCTTTGTCTTCGGAAAGCAGTATGCAAAGAGGCGATTTTTTCTTGGCGATAACGTGCGTAACGCCGTATTCATCGAACTTTTTGTTGTAATGAACATTTATCCGCGTAACGTCCATATAATCGGTCAGAATGTCTTTTTTCCCGTTGAACTGCTTTGTATAAAGGTCGGCGCGGGAATCGATAAAAACCGGTATTCCCCTGAACAGCAGGTAACTGCCGTATCCGTACTCGTTGAAAATGCGGATATTTTTATAGTCCAAATTTCCGGTAATGTAGTCGCAGGCGACCTCCGGAAATGCTCCGTATCTGACAAAACTTTGGTCGAGTTTCGGCAAAGTCATCAGAACAGTAATAACCAGCATTGCCGCTATGCAAGCCGCTTTTCCCCACGTCGAGCGGACAAAATCAAGACATTTTTCGATAAACGGCGGCCGGTTTTCGCTCAAATATTTGCAGAAAATAACATTAAATACTGTCATCCCGATAACCGAAAGCAGCGCAAAATGCCGCCTGCTGATAAAAGCCATTACAAGCAGTCCGCCCGTCATAAACGCATCGCGAAGACGTATTTTCGCGTCGGCCATAAAGAAAAAAATCAGCAAAACGCCGATGACCACTATTGCCCGCGGCGACCGAACCAAAGCCAAAGGCTGATGTTCGCTGATAAAACTCAAACTCGGCCCCATAACGGTATCGTAAAGATAGGTGTAAGGCGCAAAATGCAAAGGAGTTAAAAGCCCTGTAAACAGACAGATGACGGCAATAATGAGCAAGCGCAGGACAGCATTGTCTTTTTCGGCCGTAAAGCGGCTAAAATCCCGGAACAGGGACGAAAACCAGCCCAAACGCTTCATTTCGCCGAGTGCGGCAACAAAATATTCGCCAAAATACGGCAAAAACAGCACGAAGAAAAATGGCCATACCGCAATATGAATATTCGCCAGCGCAACGGCAATAAGAACCAAACCGACGGCATAGCGCAAAGACTTGCCGCTCAAATATTTTTCTATAAAATAATATTCCAGCAAAAACAGGATATAACTGGCCAACTGCGCCCGTGCAGTGATATAATCGCGGCCAAGCAACAGAATGATAAACAGCGCAACAAACATCGAAACCGCCCTGTTTCCCGACAGCGAAACATTCACAAAATAAATGACAATGCCTAATACACAGCAGATTACGATAGTAGAAATACAGACGGCCGAAAAACCGCCCAAGTTGTAAAGAAAACCGAGAAAAGCGTCGTAAGCCCAGTGCGGATAGGTATAAGGCAAGTTCGCGTGCCACGAATAATGGTCTTTCATATCAATCCCGTGTTCGAGAATGTACTGCCCTATCCTGACGGAATAAAAAGTATCGTTCTGAAAAAAGACGGGCGTAATGGCGTAACAGAATAAAATAATGACTGTTACGGCGCAGACGTTGAATGATATAACCGCTTTTTTATCCATCGCTCTAAATTATGGCTGCAAAATTAAGAAAAAGAAATGAAATAAAAAAAATCGCATAATTTTTTCTGGAACGGATAAATTATATTAATTTTGCAAGTCTAATTTTTACACAACTGAAAAAAATGGGTAAAATAATTGCTTTGGCGAATCAGAAAGGCGGGGTAGGCAAGACCACTACCGCTATCAATCTGGCGGCTTCTTTGGCCGCCCTTGACAAGAAAGTATTAATTGTTGACGCTGACCCTCAGGCTAACGCTTCTTCCGGCCTCGGAATAGACATTAAGAGCGTAGATAACTCAATTTACGAATGTATTTCCGGGCAGTGCGAACCGAGCGAAGCGGTGATGAAAACCGAGGTTCCAAACCTCTGCATCATCCCTTCGCACATCGACCTGGTTGGCGCCGAAATCGAAATGCTGAACCTGCCCGACAGGGAAAAAGTCCTGAAAAACATTCTTGTCCCCCTGAAAGATGACTACGATTTCATCCTGATTGACTGCTCGCCTTCTCTGGGATTGATTACGGTAAACTCGCTTACGGCGGCCGATTCGGTCATAATCCCCGTTCAGTGCGAATATTTCGCGCTCGAAGGGATTTCAAAACTGCTGAACACAATCAAAATCATCAAGTCGAAACTCAATCCTGCGCTCGAAATAGAAGGTTTCCTGCTCACGATGTACGATTCCCGCCTCCGACTGGCGAACCAGATTTACGAGGAAGTAATCAAACATTTCGGCGATATGGTGTTCAAAACAGTTATTCAGCGCAACATAAAATTGAGCGAAGCCCCAAGTTACGGACAACCTGTCCTGCTCTACGACCCCGATTCAAAAGGCTCGCAAAACCACATTCAGTTGGCGCAGGAATTGATTAATAAAAACAGTAAATAAAACATTATGGCAAAAAACACGAAACCGGCTATGGGGCGCGGCCTCGACGCCCTTATTACAATGGAAGATTTACACACGGGCGGCTCCTCGTCAATCAACGAAGTGGAACTGTCTAAAATAGAGGCGAATCCCGACCAGCCGCGTTCGGTTTTCGACCAGGAAGCGCTCGAAGAATTAGCCGCATCCATAAAATCAATCGGACTGGTTCAGCCGATTACGCTTCGCGAAACAGCGCCCGACCACTATCAGATTATTTCCGGCGAACGACGCTTCCGCGCTTCCAAAATAGCAGGGCTTACATCCGTCCCCGCCTACATCCGAAAGGCCAGCGACGACAACCTGATGGTTATGGCGCTGATAGAAAACATCCAGCGCGAAGACTTGAACGCCGTAGAAATAGCGCTCGCCTATCAGTCGCTAATCGAAATGCACAAACTGACGCAAGAACAGTTGAGCGAACAGATAGGCAAAAAACGCGCTACAATAGCCAACTTTCTGCGAATCCTGAAACTGCCCGCCGAAATTCAAATCGGCCTGAAAGACAGGAAAATAGATATGGGACACGCAAAAGCCCTCCTCTCGCTCGACGACGCTTCGACCCAACTGATGGTTTACGAACAGATTCTCGAATACGGATTCTCGGTGCGCAAAACCGAAGAAATCGTAAAAACGCTGAACGAAGAAGCAACCGACGAACAGAAACCGGCCGACGCGCCCGCTAAACCGAAGCAGAAAACCCCCGACGAATTTAACCTGCTGAAAAAGCATCTTTCGTCGTATCTCGGAGCCAAAGTGGCATTGTCGTGCAACGAAAAAGGCGCAGGAAAAATCACAATTTCTTTCGCAAACGACAAAGAATTGGAAAGAATTGTGCAAATTTTCGATAAATTGCAAAATAATTAGTAAATTAGTCGGCCGAACGGCCAAAATATAAATAAGGAGTTTGAAAAAGACTGTCGGCTTGATATTGTTGCTGCTGCTCGTCCTGTCCGCCTCGATACGCGCACAGGATGAGGCTTTTGCAGCACAAGACACAATCAGCCTGCCCGAAGGACAAACCATCGCAGGCGATACGCTCAACGTCGGGGCTTTGGCAGCAAGCCTCGATTCAGTTCGCGTTTTCAAGCCGAACTCGAAAAAAGCGGTCATTATGTCTGCCATTTTTCCCGGTCTTGGGCAAATATACAACCGTAAATACTGGAAACTGCCCCTTGTTTACGGAAGTTTCATCGGTTGCGCTTACGCAATCACGTGGAACGGCAGCCAGTACAACGGTTACAGGCAAGCATACCTCGATTTTATCGACGACAAACCGGAAAGCGAATCATGGAAAAACTATATGCCGCCTTCCCTGCCCGATAACTTCGAGAACTGGTCAGGCGAACAGGTTACGTGGTTTCAAAACGCTTTGAAAAGCCGGAAAGACTATTACCGCCGGTATCGCGATATGAGTTACCTCATCAGCGTTGCGGTTTATGCCATCTGGATTATCGACGCTTATGTTGACGCCGAACTGTTCGATTTCGACGTGTCGCCCGATTTGAGTATGAGAATCGACCCGGTTTTGTTCCAAAAAACCGCGTTCAGCGCTCAATCTGTCGGCCTGTCTTGTAGTTTTAATTTTTGAAAAATAAAGTTTAATGAGTAAAATAAAAGTAAATTTAGTTTTAATTTTTTCCATTGCGTGTTTTATGGTAAATGCGCAACAGCCCGAAATTTCGGAACTGCAACAAAGAGTGTCCAACCTGCAACAGCGTGCCGATGACGACGACGAAACAAGCGCGGAAATCATCGCCAAAGACGATTCCGACGTTGTGATGACGGAAGTCCTCGACTCAAATATGGACAGCCTGCTAAACTCTTGGTATGTAAGGCATTACACCAAACAAATCAACCACGCAGGCTACCAAACTTCTATTGAACCTTCCGAAGCCGTTTACCGCGAAAGGCTCTCAAAACTGCCAACCGTCATCGCAATGCCGTACAACAGCATAGTCGCCTCTGCAATAGACCTTTACGTTGAGCGCCGAAGAAGTCTGGTCGAATATATGCTCGGTCTCGAAGAACTTTATTTCCCCATGATTGAAGAAACGCTCGACAAATACGGACTTCCGCTCGAACTGAAATACCTTGTCGTAGTAGAATCGGCGATGAATCCTACCGCCCTTTCCCGCGCCGGAGCCTCCGGAATGTGGCAATTTATGCTGGGAACCGGCAAAAAATACGGCCTCGAAATCAACAGCCTGATTGACGAACGCCGCGACCCTATACGCTCGACCGACGCGGCTTGCCGCTACCTGAAAGCCCTGAACGAGTTTTTTATGGGCAACTGGGATTTGGCGATTGCAGCCTACAACTGCGGCGAAGGCAACGTGAACAAAGCCATCAAACGCTCCGGCGGCAAAACCGATTTCTGGGAAATATACCCCTACCTGCCCCGCGAAACCCGCTCGTATCTGCCGCTGTTCATAGCCGCAACTTACGTGATGAACTATTATCCGTATCATCAACTTTATCCCGTTCAAACCGAACAGCCTATCTCGGTCGATACCGTAATGGTCGATAAATACCTGAATTTCGACCAGATAGCCGACGTTCTGCAAATCGACCGCGAAGAAATCCGCGCACTGAACCCGCAATACCGCCGCGATATAATTCCGGGAAATATAAAACCTTATTCGCTGAAACTGCCCGCGCTGAAAGCATACGCCTTCCTCGAAAAACAGGACGAAATCGTCAGCCGAACGCCCGCAGATTATTCGCCGGAACCGGCAAAAATCACAAGGGAAAGGATAACTCACCGCGTAGCAAGCGGCGAAACAATAGTCAGAATCGCCGCAAGATACGGAGTTACAGCCGCCGAAGTCAGGAAATGGAACGGCCTCGGCCGACGGACAAACGTAGTGAAAGCCGGACGACGCCTCGTGCTGTACGTCGATAACGGCGGAGTTTCAACCGCTTCAAACAGAACTTCTTCCGCCAAAACGACCGCACAAAAAACAACAGCGGCCAAATCGTCTTCCGCACAAAAAACAGGCTCGGCAACCGCCCATTACAAAGTAAAATCGGGCGATACATATTCTACAATAGCCAAAAAATACGGCTATTCGGCACAACAACTAATGCGGCTCAACAACTCAACATCATCCTCCCTGCGGGTAGGCCAGATAATTACGGTGCCAAGATTCTAACAATTTAACACACAACTCATTATGACCGAAGCAGAAAAAATAAAGGAACGGGACGACGCAATGATTCAGGAAGCGTTCGAACACCTGCTTCAAACTTATGCGCTATCAAATCACCGCCAAAAATTTGATATTATCTATAAAGCCTTTCATTTTGCAAATCAGGCTCACAAAGGCGTCCGCCGCCTGTCGGGCGAACCTTATATCCTGCACCCAATCGCCGTAGCGCAAATAGTGAGCGAGGAAATGGGGCTGGGTTCGACCTCAATATGCGCAGCCCTCCTCCACGACGTGGTGGAAGATACCGACTACTCGGTCGAAGACATCCGGAACTCATTCGGCGACAAGATTGCGCAAATCGTCGAAGGCCTGACCAAAATATCGGGCGGGATTTTCGCAGAAGCAGCCTCGGCGCAGGCCGAAAATATGCGGAAACTGCTGCTCACAATGTCGGACGACATCCGCGTTATCCTCATAAAAATAGCCGACCGCCTGCACAATATGCGCACCCTCGGCTCGCAACCGCCCGCCAAACAGTATAAAATAGCCGGCGAAACAATGTATCTCTATGCGCCTCTGGCTCACCGGCTCGGCCTCTTCGCAATAAAAACCGAACTCGAAGATTTGAGTTTCCACTACGAACATCCCGACGAATACAACCAGATAAAACAAAAACTCGAAATCACAGCCGCAAACCGCGCAAAAATATATTCCAATTTCGCCGCCCCGCTCGAACCGAAATTAAAAGAACTCGGCATACAGTACAAGATTCAGGAGCGCGTGAAATCAATCTACTCAATCTGGAACAAGATGCAGGCAAAAAAAGTCGATTTTACCGATATTTACGATATTTTTGCCGTCCGCATCGTGTTTGAACCAAAACCCGACGTAGATGTAAAAAAACAGTGCTGGGACGTTTATTCCGCCATTACCGACCTCTACAAAATCCGCCCCGACCGAATCCGCGACTGGATTAGCCGACCGAAAGCAAACGGCTATCAGGCTCTGCACCTTACAGTTATGGGGCCGGACGGACAATGGATTGAAGTCCAAATCCGCAGCAAAAAAATGGATGAAATCGACGAAAAAGGCCTCGCCGCACACTGGAAATACAAGGAACACGGCGACCTGAACGAAAACGTTGAAGAGCAAACCGAACTCGACCGCTGGCTCGAACGCATACAGGACATCCTCGAATCCCCTACCCCCAACGCGATGGATTTCCTCGACACCATAAAACTCAACCTTTACGCTTCCGAAATTTTTGTCTTTACCCCGAAAGGCGAAATCCGTACCCTGCCCCAGGGCGCAACTGCCCTCGATTTTGCCTACGAAATCCACTCCAATGTCGGCGACCACTGCATAGGCGCAAAAGTGAACCGCAGCCTCGTCCCCTTGAGCCACAAATTGAGCAGCGGCGACCAGGTGGAAATTCTTACTTCGCGTTCACAACTGCCTCATTGGGAATGGCTTAACTTCGTTACAACCGCCAAAGCAAAAACAAAAATCGAACTTTCGCTGAAAAAACAGAAAAAAGAAAAAATCAAGATTGGCGAAAAAATGGTGGAAGACTGTTTCGAGAAAGCCAAAATCGAAAACGTTACCCAGTTGCTCGACCGGCTGCTGGCTTATTACGGCTATCCGAAAAAGGAAGACCTGTATTTCGCCGTTGCGGAAAAACAACTCGAACTGCCTGAAAATCCGCTGAAAATGCTGAAACAGAAGTCCGATAATTTCCTGCTGAAATACGCAAAAAAAGCCTTCAACGTGGTAACTCCATCGAAGGAAAAAGAACCTCTCGAAAGCAAGATAGCGGCAAGCACCGAAATGCTTGACGCAAAGTCAATTGACCGCAAAAAAACATATATCCTCGACGAAGAAGGATTCCAGCGCAACTATATAGCCGCGCCCTGCTGCAATCCCATTCCGGGCGAAGATGTGCTGGGATTTGTCCGCGACGACGGACACCTCGAAGTTCACAAACGCTCGTGCAGCGAAGCCCTGAAACTGAAAACCCGCTTCGGCGACCGCCTGATTTCCGTCGCCTGGGCCGGCCATAAAGCCCACTCATTCCCCGCCAAAATAGAGGTCAAAGGCATCGACCGGATGGGGATTCTCAACGACATTACGCAAGTCATTACCAACGACTTGTCGGTAAATATGCGCAAACTTGTGATAGATTCCGACGACGGCATTTTCGAGGGCGTAATCGAGGTTTACATCCACGATTTGAGCGACATCAACAATATGGTCGCCCGCCTGCAAAAAATAAAGGGGCTGCAAAGCGTTAAACGGGTGGAATAAATTGGCATTTTTTTTGTAATTTTTGCCGCATAATTAAAAAAAATATGAAAAAAGCAGTATTATTTCTTTTTGGCATTGCGCTGTTTGCCTCATTGCAGGCGCAAAATGCGGCGCACTCGCTCTGGTATGGATTCAGCGCAAGTTACGGCAAAACGCTTGCAGATGTTTCCGGCGGGCAGTCTTTGGATTTCAACAATCCGTATTATGCCGACGCACGCCTGACGATTGGCTATAACCTTACGCCCGCCTTTTCGCTGGGCATTGGCGCAGGCATTGCCGGCTACCATTCGCCTGTTGTAAATGTCATTCCTCTGTTTGCCGATGTCCGTTACTCTTTTAGCAAATCGCTTTTTGCGTATGCAGATGCAGGACCGGCTTTGAGCAACGGCGGAACAGGCAATGCAACCTCTAAATTTTTTACCGATTTCGGCCTTGGTTATAAAATCAAACTTGGTAAAAATTTAAGTTTGACGCCGTCCATTGGATACAATCTTCTGTCGTACGATATGGATTGGGGCGATGTTTCGGCAACAGACCACCGCTTGCGGCACTCGCTTTATTTCCGGATAGGCTTGCAGTTGTTTTAAAACACAGTTTTTGCCGGTTAAGTCGAAAGATTTAACCGGTTTTTTGCCTTGCTCGGCGCAGGCTCCGGCCTACGCCGACGTAAAAAGCAAGCGTCCCCGCTTGTTTCAAGGCAAGAGCCTTGATTTTAACAACGCCGTAGCGGGGACGCTACGGCGAGCAGTGGGTAAGAGAGGGAGTAAAAAATAAGATTATTGGTAAAAAAGTAAAAAATCTTTCTTTGGCCGCCCCCTGTTGTGAAACACGGGGCAGTTTTTTTTGTCTGGGCTTTGATTTTCGCGTGGTTACTGTGATTTTTATTTGCGTATTAAACTTTCCAAGTTTTAAAAACTTGGAAAGTTTTGTTGTGGCTGCTTTTTATTGATATGAAAATTTTATTGGATTTTGTTTTTTTAAGAAAAAACTTATTATCTTTGCAGTGCAAATAATAAATGAATAAGACTATGGTCGTAGAAAGCATTAATAATGAAGTAATTATCCGTATGCCGTCATTTCTTGGGATTGACACAATTCAAAGGATGATTGATTTGATGTCGTTCAAAGAGGCGACAATACGCAGTCAGGCAAAGCAAGAAGACATCGACGCACTTGCAAAAGAAGTGAATCGTGGGTGGTGGTCGAAAAACCGCAGTCGTTTCATAAAATGAAAATTGTCGTTGATACAAATATTGTATTCAGCGTATTGGCGACTTCAAATGGAACTCTTGCCGAACTTATTATCTCGCCATTCAGTCAATTCCGGTTTTACACTCCGGAATATTTATTGGAAGAGTTAGACAAGCATTACAATAAATTGATAAAAGCATCAAAACTGACTGATATTGAATTATATAAAGCCAAAAACAAACTGTTCAAATACATTCATCTGATTTCATTGGAAATTATTCCGGCAGAAATTTGGCAACAAGCCGAAGAATTGACATCCGACATTGATTTTGACGACGTTACGTTTGTCGCCCTATCTATTTATCTTGACGCCTATCTATGGACAGGCGATAAAATTCTCTACAACGGTCTGAAAAACAAGGGATTTTACAAGGTCATTTCAACTTCGGAACTAAAAGAAATCTGTTAAAATTTTTTTCCTTGCTTGACAGGCTCCGGCCCGCGCTGCCGCTAAAAGCAAGCGTCCTCGCTCTGGTACGGATTCAGTGCAAGTTACGGCAAAACGCTTGCAGTTGTTTTTAAACAAGACTTCTGCATAAACAGCGTTTTTTAACAGGTTTTTCCATTTCATCCGCAACGAACTTTCCCCCAACACTTTGAAATTCCGAAAAATTAATCTAATTTTGCATTTTAAAATTATTTTTCAATGCAAAAACCTATAAATGCGATAACTGTTTATGCTGCATCGAGTTGCAAGATAGACGAAACATATATCGACGCAGCCCGCGAACTTGGCCGGCTGCTCGCAAAACGCTCAATCACTTGCGTTTACGGCGGAGGCCCCAACGGACTGATGGGCGCCGTAGCCGACGCCGCCCTCGACAGCGGAGGCCAAGTCTGCGGAGTAATCCCGCAGTTTATGATTGACCGCGGCTGGATTAACCGCCGGCTTACCGAAACCGTCGTTACCGAAGGAATGCACGAGCGCAAGCGGATTATGGCCGAACGCTCCGACGCGCTGATAGCCCTGCCCGGCGGAATCGGCACTCTGGAAGAACTGTTCGAAGCAATGGCGTGGCGGCAACTTGGGCTGATAACCAAACCCTTAGTCGTAATCAACACCGGCGGCTTCTACGACAGCCTTTTCGACCTGCTGCAAAAAATCAGCGACGAAAACTTTATGCGGCACGAGAACAGCGAACTGTTTTCCGTGGCCAAAACGCCGGAAGAAGCCCTCGAAATAATTGATTTCCAGTTGGCAAACCCTATAAAACCGCTTGAATAATGATTCTGGGAACGGTGGAACTTGCAAATAAAGCGATTTCGGCGCGTCCGCTGCTCAACAACTGGGGATTCGTCGTTTTCTTCCTGCTCTTCTTTGTCTATGTCCGCATCGTAGGCCGCCGCTCGAAGATGCTGTTTTCGATGGGCAGCGAACTGTTTCACAACAAGGAAAGGCAAAGCATTTTTTACGATTCCTTCGGCGACGAATCGATTAACAAAGCCGTACTCTGCCTGCAAACCGTCGTCCTGTTCGTGATAACCCTTTATTGCTACGCAATAGAGGAGCATATTTTCCCGCTCGAATTTACCGGCCGCTCGCTCGCATTCGCGGGCTATGCCGCTGCAATCGCGCTGGTTTTCGTGCTGTACAAACTGCTTGCCTACAACTTTATCGGCTGCATTTTTTATTCCAAAACGCGGGTAAAAGTGTGGAACGGCAACTTCATTTCCATAATTGCGCTGTCGGGATTGATAATTTTTTTCCCCGTTCTGGCTATGTTTTTCGTAGAAGGAGCGTATAAAATTTGCCTCTATTTTCTGATTTTTTACGCTATTTTGGCCTCAATTTTCACTTTTTACAAGATTTATTTGTTATTTTTTCAAGGGAAAGGCCTTTTACTGCATTTTATTTTGTACCTTTGCACCCAGGAATTAATCCCTTTATATTTACTATACCGGGGTATTGATTACTTATTTCAAATTGTGCAAAAGGATATTCTATGGATTCATACTTAAAGAAAATTCTTGTTTCCCAGCCTGAACCGAAGGGGGAGAAGTCTCAGTACTATGATATTGCCGAGCGGTACAACGTCAAAATTGTATTCCGGCCATTCATCAAGATTGAGCCGATTGGCGCCAAGGAATTTCGGACCCAGAGAATCAACATTCTTGATTACTCGGCTGTAATATTGACGTCAAAAACGGCTATCGACCATTACTTTCGTTTGAGCGAAGAAATGAGGTTGCAAATTCCCGAAACGATGAAATATTTCTGCATTTCGGAAACAGTGGCTGTATATTTGCAAAAATATATTCAGTTCAGGAAACGGAAAATATTTTTTCCGGCGTCGGGGAAAATGGAAGATATGATTGTTACAATCAACAAACACAATAAGGAAACTTTCCTCATTCCTGTTACCGACGTACACAAGGAAGACCTCACAAAGCCGCTCGACGACAAAAAAATACGCTATGCGAAGGCGATAATGTACCGGACGGTAAGCAACGACTTTACCGCCGACGAGCCTCTCGACTACGATATACTCCTCTTTTTCTCGCCTTCGGGAATCGTTTCGCTGCTGAAAAATTTCCCGGACTTCGAGCAAAAAGATACCGTTATCGGAACTTTCGGCCCCACAACGGCAAAGGCCGTCCGCGACGCCGGACTGCGCCTCGACATCGAAGCCCCCAATCCGGGAGCGCCCTCGATGACCGCCGCTCTCGACCAGTATTTGAAAACTGTTGTAAAACCTGTTGCAAAGAAAAAGTAAATAAGTTTTTTTTGAAAGCCGGATTCTCTTTTCGCAAAGTTGAGCGGATTTCTTCCCGAAAGGAAATTGACCTCCTCTTCGAGAAGGGTAAAAGTTTTACCATATATCCCCTGCGCGTCGTCTATGCCGAAAAGGCGGCTGCGAGCGGCGTTGCCGCTTCGGTGTTGATATCCGTCCCGAAAAAGAAATTCAAACGGGCAGTTCACCGAAACCGGCTGAAACGACTGATTCGGGAAAATTACCGCCTCCGGAAAAACGCTCTGTTGGCGGTCTGCCGGCAGGAAAACCGCGAGATGAACATCGGCTTCATCTATGCCGCAAACGAACAGGCGGCAACGATAGAAATTGCGGAGGCTATGCAGAAAATACTGCTTAAAATGACAGAGATAATTGCTTCAAAATGAAGACGTCAGACATATTCAGGCTATTGAAAACGGCCGGAAACTTCATTGTTTTGCTTCCGGTTTATTTTTACAGATACTGCATTTCGCCGTTTACGCCGGCAATGTGCAGATATACGCCTACTTGCTCCGAATACGCAGTAGAAGCAATAAAACGATACGGCCCGATAAAGGGCGTGTGGCTGGCAACCAAACGAATTTTAAGGTGCCATCCCTGGGGCGGCAGCGGCTACGACCCTGTCCCCTGAAACAACTATTTTATAAAATAAAAAAGTAATAATTATGAAATCAAAAGAAATTGCAAAAGATTTATTTTACGTGGGAGTGAATGACCGTCAAAAGAGCCTGTTCGAGAACCTCTGGCCGCTGCCGGCAGGCGTTTCGTACAACTCTTATTTGATGATAGACCAAAAAACCGCGCTTTTCGATACGGTAGATATTTGCTATGCCGATATTTTCCTGAAAAAAATAGCAGCCCTGCTCGACGGCAGAAAACTTGACTACCTGATAGTCAATCATATGGAACCCGACCATTCGGGCAGCATCCGCATGCTGAAAGAGCAGTACCCCGACCTGAAAATCGTCGGTAACGCCCAGACTTTCAAAATGCTGGAAGGATTTCACGGCATCGCCGAAGGCCTGCACGAAGTGAAGGAAGGCGACACTCTCGACCTCGGCCGCCGCAAACTGCAATTCCTGATGGCGCCAATGGTTCACTGGCCGGAAGTGATGTTCACCATCGACCTCACTGACCACATCCTTTTTTCCGCCGACGCTTTCGGAACTTTCGGCGCATTGAGCGGAAATGTCATCGATACCGAGATGAACGCCGACGCCTTTATTCAGGATTCAATCCGCTATTATTCCAATATCGTGGGAAAATACGGAAATCCGGTTCAGCGGGCGCTGAAAAAGGTTAAAGATTTTGAAATCAGCACTATATGCACGCTTCACGGCCCTGTCTGGCGCGAACGAATACCGGAAATGCTGTCGCTTTACGAGCGATTGAGCCGCTACGAAGCCGAAGACGGAGTTACTATCGCTTACGGCTCGATGTACGGCAATACCGAGCAGATGGCCGAAGCAATCGCCCTGTCGCTGTCGGAACACGGCGTGCGCAACATTGCGATGCACAACACTTTGAAGAGCCACGCTTCATACATTTTGAGCGATATTTTCCGTTATCGCGGCCTGATAATCGGCAGTCCTACATACAGCAACCAGATTTATCCTGACATAGAATCGCTGTTGAGCAAGATAGAAATTCGCGAAGTGAAAAACCGCTATTTCGGCTGTTTCGGCTCGTTTTCGTGGGCAGGCGCCGCCGTCAAGCGGATGGGAGCCTTTGCCGAACGGATGAACTGGGAAACAGTCGGCGCACCCGTCGAGCAGCGGCAAGGAACCATCGCCGAACGCTTCGATGACTGCTGGGCGCTTGGGGCTGCTATGGCCGGGAAGGTGGCGGGATAAAACGCCGTAAGGCGTTGCCTATGAATAAGGTCGGGATTCATCCCGATGTTGAGCGATAAAATAGAAATTTTTCCCCCAAAAACTTGTAAAAAATTTACTTTTGCCGTACCTTTGCGCCCTGATAGAAATCTGAAAATATGAATTTTGTAGAAGAATTAAAATGGCGGGGCATGATTCACGATATGATGCCCGGCACAGAAGAACAGTTGCAGAAGGAAATGACTTCGGCCTACCTCGGCATCGACCCGACTGCCGATTCGCTGCACATCGGCCACTTGGTGGGCGTTATGATGTTGAAGCATTTCCAGCGGGCAGGCCATCGCCCTATCGCCCTCATCGGCGGCGCTACGGGTATGATTGGCGACCCCTCGATGAAGTCGCAGGAACGCAACCTGCTCGACGAGGCCACTTTACGCCACAATCAGGAAGCGATAAAACGACAGTTGGCCAAATTCCTCGATTTTGAATCCGAGGCACCCAACCGCGCCGTTTTGGTGAACAATTACGATTGGACGAAGGATTACACTTTCCTGCATTTTATCCGCGACATCGGCAAGCATATTACCGTCAATTATATGATGGCCAAAGATTCCGTAAAGAAGCGTCTGTCGGCCGAATCGAGCGAAGGAATGTCGTTTACCGAATTTTCCTACCAACTGCTGCAAGGCTACGACTACCTGTTTCTCTACGAAAATTACGGCTGCCGCTTGCAGATGGGCGGTTCCGACCAATGGGGCAACATCACGACCGGCACGGAACTGATTCGCAAAAAACTTGGAGGCGAAGCATACGCCCTGACCTGCCCGCTGATTACGAAAGCCGACGGCGGGAAATTTGGCAAGACCGAATCGGGCAACGTCTGGCTCGACTCACGCTATACAAGTCCATACAAATTTTACCAGTTCTGGCTGAATGTCAGCGACTTGGATGCCGAAAAATATATCCGCATATTTACCGCCCTCGACAGGGCTGAAATCGACGCGCTGATTGAGGAACAACGCGCCGCGCCACACTTGCGCCCTCTGCAAAAGCGTTTGGCGCAGGAAATTACAACTATGGTTCATTCGGAAGAAGAATATCTTACGGCCGTCGAGGCCTCGCAGATTCTGTTCGGCAACTCGACTTCCGACGCCTTGCGGAAACTTGACGAAGCGACGCTGCTCGACATTTTTTCGGGCGTTCCGGTTTATGAAATCTCGAAGGACGAACTCTCGTCAGGCATAAAAGCCGTTGATTTGCTGGCCGAAAAGACGCAGGTATTTCCCTCGAAAGGCGAGATGAGGAAAACCGTTCAGGCGGGCGGCGTGAGCATCAATAAGGAAAAACTTGCTTTGTTCGACGAAACGATTGACGCCTCGTATCTGCTTGGCGGCAAATATATTTTAGCGCAAAAAGGCAAGAAAAACTACTTTCTGATAGTTGCAAAGTAAAATTTTCGGTAAAAAGATTTGCTTTTCCAACAAAAAGTAGTACCTTTGCACCGCTTTTTCACGAAAGCGCGGATTGTCCCATGGTGTAGTGGTAGCACATCTGATTTTGGTTCAGCCAGCATAGGTTCGAGTCCTGTTGGGACAACAGTAAACGTTGAAAGTCAACGGTTTATGGTTTTTTACACCCGATTTTACATTCTTATATGTGAGGTTGGGTGTTGCTTTTAAATAAATTCTATGTTTTCTATTTTATATTGTTTATGATGTTTTTTTACTGAAACAACAGATTTATAATCCTGATATTCCTTTTCTTTCGTTTGATTATCAATAATATAAAATTTACAAACGACCAAAAATTCATTTTCTCTCAATGTTTTTATTTCTATTATTTCGATTCCATCAACAATTTCTTGTGATTTATTTAACCAACGGTAATTGAAAATAAAGTCGCAGTTAATATCTTCATAATCAGCGATATCCTCTAATTTTTTTGTATTTTTTGTAAGATTTTCGGCGCACTGTTCGCTGTTTAATAATTCTCTTTTAACAAAAGCATCAGAAAAATTGTATTTAACAAGATTTTGTTGATATTTCTCTGTTTTTAACTTATACATTTTTTGTGCATCGTCAAAAACAACACTTGGTTGATATTCTTCATCCGGTAAATTATGTATTGCATAAATATACCATTCATAGAAGTCAGATACTGTTTTTGATACTTTATCATTGGTTGTATCACAAAATAACAACAATAAAATAAAAATTAAATATTTCATAATCATTGAATTATGTAAATTATCTATTTCTTCTAACATTTACAACAGTATATGTTTTACTGTTATAGTTTGTTGTTCCGGTAAGAGAAGTTGGTTTTACGCTAAGTTGATTGGAAGGACTTGTTCCTGCAACTTGTCGGCTTGTTCCCGGGTCAAAGAACCCAAATGAAGAAGTTGTGTTAGTCCTTAAATTTATAGTTCGCGAAGATATTGCAACCCAATGGTCTCCTACTCCATCCGCTGTCCTGTCTACGTGTACTCGAGCAGATTGTCCAACATCTGCTTGTGTGTCTAAATAATCACGCATATCCTCAAAGTTACTGATATTATTAGCAGTACCTCCTAATGACTCTGCTCCACTTTCAGAAACCATTAGCCCAGCCTGATAAAAACAATTTCCTTCCTCGCCACTCTTTTTTGTACCATTAGAGTTCATTTGAAAATGAAAATCGTCTGCTTCGAGTATTGTTTCTTTCATTGAAACTGCTTCATTTTGCTCATAGGTAATAGAAACGCCATTATATGCCGCTGTATATGTAGTACCTATATTATTATATGTTGTTGTGAAACTGCCGTTGTCGCCTTCATATGTTTTTGTAACAGTCTTTTCGTTGCCTTCTTGCCACATTATATTGCCTTTATCATCTTCATACCAGTCCATCCCGGTCGGGTCGGTAAATCGCTGTGGGTTGCAGCCGAAGGCGGCGTAGGGCGACCACGAATAGTAGTTCTCGGCGTGAGGGTCGGGCGTGGTAAATCTTCCGCCGCCTGCTGCATCGTAATGCCGTGCCGAGTAGTCGTACCAGTTCAGCGCGTTCATATTGTCGAGTTCTTTGCCGCCGAATTTGTAGGGCTGGGTTTCTTCGCCGTAGCGGATTGCGCACCCAAACATTCCATTTTTTGAAAAAATGGAATGTTTTAAGGTGGTGATATTCAGGTTGTTGTATTGCATTGCTGCATAATTTTTTTAGTTCTGCAAAGTTAGCGTTTTTTGTACAAAATGGCAAAGTTTATTTTTGCTCCTTTCGTGCCGCTCATCTAAAGCCGAGCGGCTGGTGCAGCAATCAAGCCCCGTAAAACGGGACTGCTTTGTTTTTTAGCGCACGGATTACAAATCCGCGCGATCGGGAGCGGGTAAAAGCCGCGTGAGGACTTTATGGACGGACACTAATTACCTGCGAAATTTTGTGAGCAATTCTTGCTTTTCTATTTGATTGACGATTGCATTTAATTCGTCAATTATTATTTTCCCTTTTAGTTTGTTGTTATGTTGATAGTTTATATTTTTTAGTCCATCATATTCTTTTGTCATATCGAATTCATCAATGTTTAGCATAAAAATTTCTCCATCAATCATAATCTCGAAACTCTTATGATTTGAATGGTCTATCATAATAAAATATTTCTCTTTTTTTGAGTTTTTATAGGCAATATATTCAAATATTTTTGTTTTTTCCTTTTTTATCTGTCGTCTGTATTTTAAAAATAACTTCCATAAATTCAAAGAATCCATTGGTATAGTTGCATAATCAAAACAATTATCCTTTTTGGTTAAATATGTTATCCCTTGTTTTTTCCAAAATATGTAGGTTGGCACATAGACAGAAGAATAATTGCAGACATCATTTTCGTCATCAAAAATATAAACACAACCGACGCAATATTCCTTATATACGCATATAGTATCAATATTATTTGCTTGCATTCTTTTTACATAATCATTTACTAACGAATCAAGATATTGATAAGAAGAAGTGTCTTGCCCATAGGAAATGCTTATAAATGACACTGATATAATAATAAACAACTTAATTTTTTCAATCATCTTTTCTTATTTATTTCGTCTATAATTTCTTTCTCAATCTCAATTGGACGAGCTTCTACATCGTGTTCGGCTCCTTCTTTTTCATTTTCATACGATTGTTTAATATTTTCCTTTTCTGTATGACCTTTTTCGTGTCCAGCAACTACGCTAATGGCATCTTCCATTGTCATACCTTTAAACTGATTATCTCCAGCTTTTTCACTGGTTAACTCTTTTATAGAACCTTCATAAATTGTAATTTTTGACTCTTGGACTACTAAATTGCCGTCTGCATCTTTGCCTGCTTTGGTTGAAGTTAAACCTGCGACTTTATTGCCGCCTTCATTTTTTATTTCAGAATTGATTTCTATTAAAATCTTTTGTGTAGAAGGAGATAACATTTCATTAAGGTGTTTTGTTCCGGCATTTGTTCTCAACATCGCATTCCCAACTCTCTGAACAGATTGTGATGTATTTTCAGACCACTTTCCATCTTGGTATGTTACCGGCTTTCCGTCTGTTCCTGCTATCCATTTTCCACTAGGGTCGGTATATCTCACTGGATTATCCGCGCAATACGCATACGGAGAAATGCTGTAATACTTCTCCGCCAGCGGATCGACGGTAGTAAACCGCCCGATTGAGGGATCGTATGTACGGGCGTCGAAGTCGTACAGATTCAGCCCGTGCTG
>JAISUN010000032.1 GCA_031272085.1 Dysgonamonadaceae bacterium
TATTAAATATTTTTAAAAAATTTTTAAAAAGTTTTATTAATTTCAATTCGCGTTGATTACGGCATTGCGGGCAAAGTCCAACCTGTTCTGTAATTGTGTTTTATCAGTTCTTCGGCGAAGGCTTTTGCGTTGATGTCCTGTTCGTCGCGGTTGAAAGTCGGATGTCCGTTGTGGATGCTGAAATTATCGGCTTTCGTAATCTTGAACTTGTCGCTGTCCGAGATGTTTGTGAATTGCATATTGGGGCCGTCCCAGAGGAGTTCTTTGTTCAGGCCTTGCAGGCGGACGGCGAGAACGCCCATAACCACCATTTCGTTGAACGGGCCGGCTTCGCTGAAATCGGAGGCGGTTTTCACGCGCGATTCGGGATTTTCCTTGCAGGCGCGTACCCAGTCCATTTCGTGGCTGACGGTAATTTCGCGTTGGGTTTTCGGCGCCGCCGGTTTGCGTCCCGAAAGCAACCATGGGTCGCGTCCGTAGCAGCCGCAAATAAGCGTGTCTTTTGTTCCGTGGAAAATGACGGGGCCGTCGATGTCGAGTGTTTTGTCGGCAGGAAATCCTTCGGGCAGCAGGGGTTTGATGCCGCCGTCGGTCCAGTAAACTTCCACTTCGGGCAAGGCGATTTTCGGCATATTGTCGCGTGCGGGGAAAGTCAGCCTTACGCTTTGAGCGGTGGGAGCGCAATCGGTAAGCAGGAGGGTCGAACTGCCCTGGACTTTTGTCGGGTAGCCGAGTTTCAATCCCTTGAATATCGGGTGCATAATGTGGCAGGCCATATCGCCGAGGGCGCCTGTGCCGTAACGCCACCATCCGCGCCAGTTCCATGGATGATAGATGTGATTGAAGGGAACAAGTTCGGCCGGGCCGGTAAACAAATCCCAGTCCAGCGTTTTGGGAACCTTGTCCACTTTGGTTGGGGCGTTCAGTCCCTGCGGCCAAATCGGGCGGTTGGTAGCGCAATCCACGCGGCGGACTTCGCCAATTTCGCCGTTCCAAATCCAGTCGCAAATTTGGCGGACGCCTTCGCCCGAAGCGCCCTGATTTCCCATTTGCGTAGCCACCTTGTATTTAGCGGCTAAGCGGGTCAGCAGGCGGGATTCGTAAACTGTGTGCGTCAGCGGTTTCTGCACGTAAACGTGCTTGCCGAGCGTCATTGCGGTTGCCGCGATGATGCAGTGGGTGTGGTCGGCGGTTCCGACGATAACGGCGTCGATATCCTTGCCCATTTCGTCGTACATTTTGCGCCAGTCCCAATACTTTTTAGCGGAAGGGAAATCGGCGAATGCGTTTTTTGCATAATCCCAGTCCACATCGCAGAGAGCGACGATGTTTTCGGTGGCTTTTACGGCATTCAGGTTGCTGTGTCCCATCCCGCCGATACCTACGGCTGCAATGTTCAACTTGTCGCTTGGAGCAGTTACTCCGCTGAATTTTTTACCCATAACCACGTTGGGAATAATGGTCAGGCCGAGAGCCGCGGCTCCGCTTTTTTGCAGAAAATCTCTTCTTGAAATTGAGTTTGACATAGTAACAGATTATAATTTATGTTTAAAAAAATTAATCACTTCATTTTCAATGCCGTATATATCATAAAGGGTATTATCCCGCGTTATAAATAGACGGCTAATAAGGCGTAAAATTACAATTTTTTTTTAATATTCTTGAATATTCCAAAAAAAATTCGTTACTTTGCAGCGTTTTTTAAGAAATTTAAGAATTTGGAGAGATGGCAGAGTGGTCGATTGCGGCGGTCTTGAAAACCGTTGTACCGAAAGGTACCGGGGGTTCGAATCCCTCTTTCTCCGCACGTGCTGAGCGCCTTAATTTATAAATATGAACAAGAAAACATCAATTTCAATTTTACTGTTTACGCTTGCCTTTTCCCTTGAAGCACAGGGAGTTACTGAAAAATTTAAGGACGCTTTCCGGAGCGAGGCCTTGCAAGTCAATGGCTATGGTCAGATTATAGCCAATTACAGCCAAAATCCCGACAGGGGAATGGCAAAAACAAGTTCAAACTGTTCTTTCGACGTTGCGCGGGCAATAATTTTTGCGCAGGGTCGGCTTGGCGAAAACCGGCAATTCGGATATATGCTGATGTATGATTTCGGGCCGGGTTCGAGCATGCACGAACTTTACGGCGAATGGCTGCCGAAAGAGGCCTTTAATCTGCGCTTCGGACAGTTCAAAGTTCCTTTTACGATAGAAAATCCAATGTCGCCGACCCGCAACGAGGCAATTTATTTTTCGCGCTCGGTTCAGGCAATGGCCGGCAGCGCTGGCGATTACAACCAGTACGGACGCGACGGGGCTGTATCGGTAAAAGGCGGACGCGATGCGGGATTGCAGGTTTCCGGCAAACTGTTCCGGAAAGACGATTTTCATCAAGTTGAATATTACGCCGGACTTTTCAATGGTACCGGCCTGAATACTAAGGACAACAACAATCGGAAAGATTTTGTCGGCACAATCTATTATCAACCCCTAAAAGGCTTGAAAGCAGGCGGTTCCGTCTATTCGGGCGAAATAACGCTGGCCGATTCCGTTGCAGGCCTCAATGCAGGCTCTTATTCGCGCAAGGGCTGGACTGCGGGCGCAGTTTACGACGCAAAACGTTGCTACATTCGCTCGGAATATATTGCAAACCGCACCGGCAGCATATCCCGCGAAGGTTATTACGCTACGGCTGTTTGGAAATTTGTTCCCGGCCGATGGGAAGTTTTCGGGAAATACGATTATTACGACGCCGACAAGTCCGTTGCCGACAACGAAACGCAGGACATAACGTTCGGCCTGAATTACTATATGGCGTGGCTGACGCGCATACAGTTGAACTACATCCATACCGACGACCGCGCTCTGGGCAAGAACAATGCCGTCGCAGCGCAGTTGCAACTTTATTTCTGAATTTTTTATTTCATAAAATTTGAGTATCTTTGTCCTGATTTTTGGATAAAAACGAAAAATGGCAGGCACAAAAACATTGGCAAAAGACAGCGTGATTTATGGCGGAACGACCATCATAACACGCTTTATCAGTTATTTACTTACGCCGCTGTTCACATACACCATCCTGCCTGCCGAATTTGGGATGATGACGCACATTTATGCGTGGGCGGCAGTTATAATGATTATCCTGACTTTCGGCGTGGAAACGGGCTTTTTCCGCTTTGTAAACCGGTCGCCGCGCGAAAAACGGAACGAAGTTTATTCCGCCTCGCTCGTCATAGTCGGCGCACTGATAGCCGTTTTCCTGTTTGTCGTCCTGACTTTCCTGAAAGAAATCCGCCCGTTTTTGTGGCCTGACGATATTCCCGACCTCTATTTGCGGCTGGCGGTTATTATTCCGTCTATCGACGCATTTATTTCTGTGCCTTTCGCATTCCTTCGGTACGAGAAAAAACCTTTGCGCTTCGGCTTCTGCAAAATCATACAATCCGTTCTGTATCTGCTATTTTGCATATTTTTCCTGCTTGTTTGCCCCTGGCTGAATAAAAATTATCCGGGGCTTATTTCCCGGTTTTGGCGGGAAGATTTCCACGTCGGTTATATCTTGACTGCCAATCTGATAGCGACGGCTATTCAGGCTGTTGTCCTGTTTTCGCAGACGAGCCGGTTCCGGTTTTCGTTCAGCGCTTCGGTTTTCCGGCCAATGATAAAATACTGTTTCCCCTTGATGCTTATGGGATTAGCGGGAATCAGCAATCAGGTGGTGGATAAAATCATTTTCCCGCTCGTTTTTCCCGGAACGGTTGAGGGTGCAAACGAACAGTTGGGGCTTTACAGTGCCTGTTTCAAGATTGGCGTGATAATGATGGTTTTTACGCAGGCTTTTCGTTACGCATTCGACCCCTTTGTGTTTGAAAAAAGCGGCGACAAGGACGACCGGAAATCCTATTCCGTTGCTACAAAGTATTTTGTGATTTTGGGGCTTTTGGTTTTTCTGGGGGTAATGTTTTACCTTGACATTTTCAAATATTTTGTTGCGCCGGAGTATTGGAGCGCACTTGGAGTAGTTCCGATAGTTTTGGTCGGCGAACTGTTTTTTGCGGTTTACTACAATCTTTCGATTTGGTATAAACTGACCGACAAAACGTGGTGGGGAACTGTCTTTTCGGTTATCGGCTTTGTTGTGATTATCTCGTTGAACATCATTTTTATACCGAAATTCGGATATATGGCCTGCGCTTGGGCGTCGTTTGCCGGAAACCTGCTGATGATGCTGCTTTCCTATTTCATAGGACAAAAAAATTATTATATTGCTTACGACCTGAAAACTATGTTTATTTACTCTGCTTTGGCGGCTGCGCTTTTCGCCGCCTCAATCGTCTTCCGCTTCGAGAATATCTGGTTGCGGATGGCCTTAAACACTGTCCTCGTCGGCATTTACCTTTCGTTTATGCTTCGCCGCGACCTTTCTGTTAAAGATTTGCCTTTTGTCAGCCGGATTTTGAAGTGAGGTTTGCTAAAAATAAAAAAAGTTGTATCTTTGCATTTTAACTAAATTTTAAGCGATGAAATTAATAAAACTGTTAACACTTTGTATCATTCTGCCGTTTGGCGCTCTGTATGCCAATTCCCCTCTGTGGATGCGCTATCCTGCTGTTTCGCCGGACGGGAAAAACATTGCATTTTCTTATAAGGGCGACATTTTTGTCGTTTCGACCGAAGGCGGCGAAGCCCGGCAACTGACAATGCACGAGGCTCACGACTATATGCCTGTCTGGTCGCCCGACGGCAAGCAAATTGCTTTTGCGAGTTTCCGTTACGGCAATTTCGACGTATTCCTGATTCCGGCAGAAGGCGGTCAGGCACGGCGTTTGACAACTTTTTCGGGCGCCGAACTGCCTTATGCTTTCACTCCCGACGGGAAATTTGTAGTTTATTCCGCCAAAATTCAGGCTCCGGCTGCGAGCGCGGCCTTTCCGTCGGCGGTAATGGCCGAACTGTACAAAATCCCTGTTGAAGGAGGCCGTCCGCAGCAGATTTTGGCTACTCCGGCCGAAAATATTTTCTTTGCCCGCGACGGCAAAAGTTTTGTGTTTCAAGACCGTAAGGGTGGGGAAGACCGTTTCCGCAAACATCACAAATCGTCCGTTACCCGGAATATCTGGAAATACGACCTCGCTTCCGGAAAATTTACCGAACTAAATTCCGAAGCAGGCGAGGATATTAATCCGGTTTTAAGCCCTGATAATCAGACAGTTTTCTTTCTGTCGGAACGTTCGGGGACTTACAACGTTCATTCGTTTCCGCTTGCAAATCCGGCTCAAATAAAGCAAGTTACGGATTTCAAGGTAAATCCGGTTCGTTTTTTGAGTATCGACAACAACGGAATGCTCTGTTTCAGTTACGATGGCGAGATTTATACCAAAAAAGCGGATGGAAAACCCAAAAAAGTCAATATTCAAATCGTCGAGGAACAAAAAAAGAACGATATTAAAGATATTAATTCCGGCGCGGTGGCGGCGGCAGTTTCGGCTGACGGCAAGCAGGTTGCTTCGGTTATGCGGGGCGAAATTTTTGTTTCGTCGGTCGATTACAAATACACCAAACGCATTACCAATTCGGCTTCCCGCGACGATATGCCGAGTTTTTCGCCCGACGGAAAATCCTTGGTTTACGCATCGGAAAAGTCGGGCGTTTGGAGCCTTTACATTTCCAAAATCAAACGCGCCGAAGAGCCGTATTTTTTCAATGCCACGCTTCTTGACGACGAGCTGCTGTTCAAGCCCTCGAATGTTGAACGGATGTATCCCAAATATTCGCCCGACGGCAAGGAAATTGCCTTTGTCGAAGACCGCCATAAACTGATGGTTTACAATATTGCCGACAAAAAAGTCCGCCAAATTACCGACGGCAAGGACAATCCCACGACCAACGGCGAGGTTGAATACGAATGGTCGCCCGACAGCCGCTGGTTTGCCATAGTTTATACTCCCAACCGGCACGAGCCGTATTCCGATATTGGCCTTGTGAGCGCACAGGGCGGGGCAGTTACCAACCTGACCGGCAGCGGCTATACCGACGGAAATCCGCGCTGGACGCTGGGCGGCGATGCAATCCTCTTTCAGTCGGAACGCTACGGAATGCGCAATCACGCTTCCTGGGGCAGTTTGCGGGATGAAATGCTTATTTTCCTGAATCAGAAGGCTTACGACAAATTTATGCTTTCCGAAGACGATTTCAAACTGCTTGAAGAAGAGGAAAAAGCGAAAAAATCAAATTCCAACCAGAAAACGGCCTCAAAAGATAAGGAAAAATCCGAAAAAGCGGATTCTTCCAAGGTTAAAGACGTTGTGGTGGAATTGAAAAATATAGAAGACCGCATTGTCCGCCTCACTCCCAACTCGTCGAATCTCGGCGACGCAGTCCTGACCAAGGACGGCGATAAACTGTACTATACAGCCTCGTTTGAGAAAGGTTACGACCTCTGGTCAATCAACACCCGCACCCGCGAAACCAAACTCGAAGTGAAAGGCGCAGGAGCCGGTTCCTTGGAACTCGACAAGGAAGGTAAAAATGTATTTCTGCTGGGTAAAAATCCGCAAAAAATAGCCCTTTCCGGCGGCAAAAAAGAGGCGATTACGATTGCAGCGCAAATGGATTTGGATTTGGCAGCCGAACGCGAATATATGTTCAATCACGTTTGGACGCAGGAATTGAAGCGTTTTTATACTGTCGATATGCACGGAGTTGACTGGCCGCTGATGAAAAAAACTTATGAGAAATTTTTGCCGCACATCAACAACAATTTCGATTTCGGCGAACTGTTGAGCGAGATGCTCGGCGAATTGAACACATCGCACACCGGCGGGCGTTTCTATCCGAATCCCGAAAATCCCGATGCGACGGCCGCTCTGGGATTGCTTTATTCGTGGAATTACGGCGGCGACGGGCTTTTGGTTGATGAAGTTCTCGAAAAAGGGCCTTTCGATGCAGCCGACAGCAAAGTTAAAGCCGGTTGTATTTTGGAAGCCGTTAACGGCGAAAAAATCCTTGCCGGCAGGGACTGGTTTCCGCTGCTTAACAAGGCTGCGGGCAAAAAAACTCTGGTTTCGTTTTACAATCCGGCGACCAAAGAACGCTGGGACGAGGTTGTGAAGCCAATCACGCAATCGGCGCAGACGGCCTTGCTTTACAAACGCTGGGTAAAGATGCGCGAGGCCGATGTAGAGCGGCTTTCAGGCGGGCGATTGGGCTATGTACACATCCAAAGTATGGGCGACCCGAGTTTTCGTTCGATATATTCCGATATTCTGGGGCGTTTCAACAACAAGGAAGCCATAGTCATCGACACCCGATTCAACGGCGGAGGCCGTCTGCACGAGGATTTGGAAGTGCTTTTCAGCGGGAAAAAATATTTTACGCAGGTAATCCGCGGAGTTGAATCCTGCGATATGCCGAGCCGCCGCTGGAACAAGCCTTCGATAATGATTATGGGCGAAGCAAACTACTCCAATGCCCACGGTTCGCCCTGGGTTTACCGCCATCAGGAACTCGGAAAATTGGTCGGAATGCCCGTTCCCGGAACCATGACCAGCGTTTCGTGGGAAACCTTGCAAGACCCGACTTTGGTTTTCGGAATACCCATTACCGGCTACAAACTTGCCGACGGTTCGTATCTCGAAAATCAGCAGTTGGAACCGGATTTCAAAGTTGCCAATTCGCCCTCGAAATTAGTTGCCGGCGAAGACGAACAATTGGAACGCGCGGTAACGGAATTGCTGAAAGAGTTGGGAAAATAACCGGAAATTCAAAAATTCTGCGTATATTTGCGCCGTATGAAACGGCTCTTGTCAATAACGCTGCTGATACTCGGCTTTGCCTTTTGCAGAGCCGAGTTTCCGCAGTTTTCGCGCTTCGATAAAATCACGCAGGAAGACGGGCTTTCGAGCAACCATATTTTAAGCATCTTTCAGGAACGCGCAGGCTGGATGTGGATTGGCACCAATCTCGGCTTGAACCGCTACGACGGCTACCGCTTTACCGTTTTCAAGCACGGAACGGCGAAAGGCAGCCTGCTTGGCGAACTTGTCCGCTGCGTTTACGAAGATTCCAAAGACAGGCTCTGGATTGGAACCGAGCGCGGAGGACTGAATCTTTTCGACCGCGAACAGGAAAGTTTTTCGCATCTTCGCCTAAAAGATTCGGCAAAAGACACGATTTTTTCGGCTAACAGCATTACCGAAGACGAAAACGGACGACTGTGGGTCGGAACCAACCGCGGCCTCGCTTTTCTTAACGACGAGGGCGTTCTCGAACCTTTTCCCGTCGCGGCGCTTGCGCAGGCCGGAAATCCCGAAGTAAACAAACTGTTTTTCGACCGCAAAAACAACCTCTGGATTGGCACTCTGGCGGGCCTTTTCGTATATGATTTCACGAAAGCGAAAGGCGAATTTAAGCCCTTGCCCGACACATCAAAACCTTCGGACGAAATTCACGCCCTCTTTTACGACAGCGACAATATTCTGTGGATAGGAACTTATAATTCAGGAGTTTACCGCGCAAACACAAATACCGGAATAATCACGAAAGTAACGGACTGGGTCGTGTTCGACCGCTCGGAAACCATCCGGACTATTGTCGAAGACAATCAGGGCGTTATCTGGTTCGGAACTCGCGGAGGATTAGTTTCTTACGACAAATTAACCCAAAAATATTCATCCTTTTTGCGCGACGACGACAATGGATTAAGCCTATCGCTCAATTCCATTTTGAGCCTCTGCCTCGACAGCAAGGGCGACCTCTGGATTGGCACCCGCGGCGGCGTCAATTACCGCGATATGGACAAACAGGCTTTTATCCACCTTTACGCTTCGCGTAACGATACGCGGTACCTCAATAACACAGAGGTTTACTGCGTTTTTGTGAACGGCAAAGACCTGCTTATCGGCACCGAAAGCGGCGGCGTGAACATCTACAATATGGAAACTTTCCGATTTCGCTATCTCACTACAAAAGAAGGACTTTCGTCCGATTGCGTGAAATGGTTCGCCAAAGACGGCAACGAAATACTGATTGGAACATATCAGGGCGGAATTACCGTCGTGGACGCTCAAACTTACAAGGTAAAATATCTGCTTCAAAACCATCGCGACCAGCCTAACTCGCTGCCCGACAACGTTGTATGGGGATTGCTGAAAGACAGCCGAGGCCGTATTTGGGTCGCTACAAACCGCGGAGTTGCGCTCTACAACTCAAAAAACCGGACTTTTACCGATTATTCCGACGTAATCCCCTCAAAACAAATAAATTGGCTGAAAGAAGACAGCGAGGGCGATATTTGGGCCGGCGGCGGCGAACTCTACATCTTTAACCCTGATACAAAGAAAGTTATACATTATGACGAATGGACCCGCGATATGCTTCCTGTTACCGACGGGAAATACTGGGTTGCAACGCGCGGAAAAGGCCTTGCTCTGTACGACAAAAAACAGGGCGCTTTGCAATATTATTCCGAACAGAACGGACTGTGCAACAACACGATACAGTCTTTGCAGCGCGACTGCGAAGGCTACATCTGGTTAAGCACCTTCAACGGCCTCTCGCGTTTCGACGAAAAAACGGGCGAATTTATCAATTTCGACGCCAGCGACGGCTTGCAGGACAACCAGTTCAACTACGGCGCAGCCTGCTCCTACAACAACAATCTGATTTACGGTGGCATCAACGGCGTAAATATTTTCGACCCCTCCGAAATCCGCAAAAATTTCTTCGTTCCGCCAGTCGTTTTTACCGGTTTGCGCATCTTCAACCAGCCCGTGAAAATCGGCGGAGCCATCAAAAAAAGCATCAACGTGGCCGATACCATCGAACTCGATTACGAACAAAACGTGTTTTCCATCGAATTTGCAGCCCTCTCGTACTCCAATTCCCGAAAAAATGAATATTCTTATATGCTCGAAGGCTTCGACCGCGAGATGATTTTTGCAGGAACCACAAATTCAGTAACTTACACCAACCTGAATCCGGGAAAATACCTGTTCCGGGTGCGTGGCTCCAACTCAAACGGTATATGGAGCGCAAAAGACGCAACGATTACCATCATCATTCATCCGCCTTTCTGGCAAACGTGGTGGTTCAGACTGATTGTAATCTCGCTGATTGCGCTGCTTTTGCTCTATCTCGGCAACTTCTGGCTGAAACGCGCAAGGCTGAAAAACGAACTCGTCTTCGAGAAAACCCGCGCCCGCAAACTGCACGAAATTGAAACGATGAAACTCCGCTTCTTTACCAATATTTCGCACGAAATACGAACACCGCTGACCTTGATTCTGGGGCCTCTTACGCAGGTAATTGAGCAGAAAAATATCGACGCCGACGCGCAAAACAAACTCCAACTCGTGAAGCGCAATGCCGACCAGTTGCTGAAACTCATAAATCAACTGCTTGATTTCCGCAAACTTGAAGCCGGAAAACAGTCGGTTCACTACGAAAAATCCGACCTCGTTTATTTCGTACAGTCTATTGTCGAATCCTTCAATTCGCTGGCTGTGGAAAAGGAAATCGAATTAGATTTCCGCTCCGAACGGCCGCAACTTTTTACGTGGTTCGACAACGATAAGATTCAGAAAATAGTTAACAACCTGCTGTCCAACGCATTAAAGTTTACAAACAATAAAGGGAAAATTTCGGTAGAATTTTCGGTCAATGAGGGCGGAGTTTCGGAAGACGGCGAGAGCCAGTCGTCTTATACGATAGTCGTAAGGGACACCGGCAAAGGCATTTCGCAGTCGAATTTGAAGAAAATCTTTGAGCGTTTCGAGCAGGAAAACAATGCGCAACGCTCGCTCGGCTCCGGCATTGGACTGTCCATCACCCGCGAATTTGTGAAGTTAATGAACGGCGACATCGACGTGGAAAGCGTCGAGGGGAAAGGCGCGGCATTTACCGTCCGCCTGCCGCTGCTGCAAGACGCCGACGCAGGGCCTGAAAAAGACGCCGAACGCGCCGAAGACAAAATGTTTTCAGAAAACCGCAAAATCCTTCTGATAGTGGAAGATAACCCCGACGTGAGGGAATACACTGCCTCCAATTTCCGCTCCGAATACAAGGTTCTCGAAGCCGAAAACGGCAAGGAAGGCTACGAACAGGCCATAGAATTTATTCCCGACATCATCATTTCCGACCTGCTGATGCCGGTTATGGGCGGCGATGCCCTTTGCCGCAAACTGAAAAAAGACGAGCGGACTTCACACATTCCCGTAATCCTGCTGACAGCCGTCAATTCCAAAGAATCGGAAATAGAATCGCTGAAAGCCGGAGTTGATGATTACATCACTAAACCCTTCGACGTCAATATCTTAAAGTTGAAAGTCGATAATCTGCTTTCGCTCCGCGATTCGCTGCGCGAGAAGTACCGCAACGATTTTCTGCTTCAACCTACGCCGCTTACTCTTGTTTCGCCCGACGAAAAATTCCTGAAAAAAGCGGTCGATATAATAGAAAAGAATATTGGCGACCCCGATTTCGACATCGAAACGTTTTCGGCCGAAATCGGAGCCAGCCGGATGCAACTTTACCGCAAAATGAAGGCTCTGACGAATATGACCGTCAAGGAATTTATCCGCGACATACGCATAAAACGGGCTGCCCAACTGCTCGAACAGAACAAGTTAAACGTTTCCGAAATCGTTTACAGCGTCGGATTTCTCGATATGCCGTATTTCAGGAAATGTTTCCGCGAACAGTACGGTTGCAGTCCTACCGAATATGCGGCGAAGTTTAAATGACGTAGAGCGAACTTATTGATTCATTGTTGCATACGCGCAAAATAGCGGTAGCAAACAGGTCGGCTATCGAAACAATTTTCACTTTCTCGCTTTTCTGCGAATAAGGAATGCTGTCGGTAAAAATTATTTCTTCGAGGGCTGACTGGTCAACCCGCGTCGAGGCCGGGTCTGACATTATCGCGTGGGAAGCGATTGCCCGCACCGATTTTGCGCCTTCGGCTACCATCAGTTGGGCTGCTTTCGTGATTGTTCCGGCGGTATCGACAATGTCGTCCACCAACACCACGTCGGCTCCTTTCACGTCGCCGATAACTTTCATTTCCGAAACCTCGTTGGCTTTTTTCCTTAATTTATAGCAAATTACCATAGGAACGTTCAGGTATTTGGCGTAGGTATTGGCGCGTTTTGTCCCTCCCACGTCGGGAGTTGCGATAAGCAGGTTTTTAAGTTTTTTGGCTTTGATTGCTTCCAAAAAAACCGAGGAA
This sequence comes from Dysgonamonadaceae bacterium, assembly GCA_031272085.1. Taxonomy (GTDB): domain Bacteria; phylum Bacteroidota; class Bacteroidia; order Bacteroidales; family Azobacteroidaceae; genus Azobacteroides. The sequence goes on from JAISUN010000032.1 coordinate 12,221, forward strand.
GCGTAAAGGTGGTCAACCGGCACGTCGAAAAATCCCTGAATCTGGTCGGCATGTAAGTCCATAGTTATCAGGCGGTTAATGCCTGCTACGCTCAACAGGTCGGCAACGAGTTTTGCTCCGATTGCCACGCGGGGATTGTCTTTGCGGTCTTGGCGAGCCCATCCGAAATACGGGATTACGGCGATAATCGACTTTGCCGAAGCGCGTTTTGCGGCGTCAATCATCAGGAGGAGTTCCATCAGATTGTCGGAGTTTGGAAATGTCGATTGAATGAGAAAAACGTGCGCTCCGCGGATTGATTCTTCGTAGGCGACCGAAAACTCGCCGTCCGCGAAATACTGGATTTTCATCTGCCCAAGTTCGCAGCCGAGGCTGTTGCAGATTTTTTCCGCCAGATAGCGGGAATGGGTGCCGGAAAAGACTTTGTAAGGAACCATTTGTCTATTTGCTTTAAAAAATTAACTATATTTTGGAACTGAATCCAACTGCAAAGGTAATACAAAAGTCTAACTTTTTCCTCTTTTTTTGTCAATTTTTTTGTAATGAAATTTTACAAACCGGTAGCCGTACCTCGCCAATCGTACTCTGTATGCGGTACTTGGCGACAATTCGGGATTCATCGCTTCGCCCGTCAAAGCATCGACAGCCGATTCCGGCTTGCTCCGGCGGATTCCGAAATAATTAAAGGCTGCGGGCGGGATGCTGACGTCCGCATCGAGGTCGTACTCGGCGAAATTGACGGCAACAAGCATCAGTTCGTCCTCGTAGAAACGCAGGAAAGCGTACTGCCTGTCGGGGTTGAACATCGGATTATCGGTATTGGCATAAAGAAGGTCGAAAAAATCGCCTTTCGTTATCGACTTTTCAAGTCCGCAAAGATTCAGGATTTGCGAATAGCAGCGACACAGGCGGCTCTCGTCCTCGCTCAATTTATCGCCGTCGAATCGGCCTTCGTTGTACCAGCGGCGCAGGGTATCGGGATTCCAGTAATCGAAAATCGTCGTGCGCCCGTCGCGTCCGCTGAATCCTTCGGCGTCCATTCCGCGCTCGCCAAATTCCTGTCCGGCATAAATGAGAAAGGGATTGGAATACATAGCCGCCGAAACGGCCAGGGCGGGGAGCGCTTTCCAAGCGTCGTAAGCGAAAAAATCGGATGCAATGCGCTGTTCATCGTGGTTTTCAAGAAAATTCAGCATTTTCGGGCGGATATTTCCCAGCGACTGCCAGCAACCGGTAATCGCCCTTGCCGAGCCGCCCTGAATGACGGTTTTCAAAGTGTCGTAAAGCCCGACTTTATCATAAAGATAATCGAAACCTCCGCGCTCGATGTAATCGCGGTACAGGGCGGGATTGTAAACTTCGGCAATGAAAATGAGGTTGGGATACTGCTTTTTCACGTCCGCGATGAGCCATTCCCAAAATTCGACGGGAACCATTTCGGCCATATCGCAACGGAAGCCGTCAACCTCCTGCGAAGCCCAATAACAGACAATATCGCGCATTTTCAGCCAGGTGTCGGGAATGGGCTTAAAGCAGCGCCGCGCTCCGCCGCGGTAGTCGATTCCGTAATTCAGTTTCACGGTTTCGTACCAGTCGTTGCGCCCCGGATGAGCCGAAAAACAGTCGTTTCCCGTAACTTTGGCCGGAAATTCGGCATAATTTTTTATCTGGTTTTCGTCCAAAAAATCGGGATGAAAAACCTCGCCGGGCAAATAGTAGAAATTATTTTGAGCGTCGAAAGCCAGCGAAGTTTTGTCGTTTTCGCCGAAATCGCGCTGTCCGCGGGGCTTTGCATCGGAATGATATTGCCGCGCCACGTGGTTGGGTACAAGGTCGATTATCGCTTTCAATCCGGAGGCGTGAGTGCGGTCGATGAGTTTTTTGAACTCGCGACGGCGGTGCGGCACATTGTCGGCCAAGTCGGGACAGACGTCGTAATAATCCTTTATCGCGTAGGGCGAACCAGCGCGTCCTTTCACTATTTCGGGAAAATCGCGGCGGATATTGTAAATCGAATAATCGGTGCGGGTGGCGTGTTCTATCAGGCCGGTAAACCAGACGTGAGTACAGCCGAGTTTGCGGATTTCCTTCAAGGCGCGGCGGGTAAAAGCCGACATTTTGCCGCAGCCGTTTTCCTCTATCCCGCCCCAGGGGATGTTGTTCGATTTGTCGTTTCCAAACAGGCGGGGCAAGACCTGGTAGATGATTATTTTTTGTTTGTCTTTCATTTTAAAAAGGCATTATAACCCGTTCCCCAAGCAGGGAAGAGGCAATTTTCTGTTTTTCGGAATATTCTTTCAAGTTCGCGAGGATTTTCATCGTTTCCTCCCAGTCGCCTTTCGCTTCGGCGGCCTTCAAAAGTGCGTTTTGTTCGTCAATCATTTTTTGCAAAACTGCGCTTTTGTAGTGCATTATCACGTAATTTACCTTGTCTAAAAGCCGTTCTTCTTCTTTCAGAACCGGATTATGTTTGGTGTGGATGCGGCTTTCGACGTATTTGTTGGTGGACAAATCGGCTGCAATCTTGCTGATAATCGGATTTACGTGATTCCTGAAATATTTGGCGGGCGAAAATCCTCCGCTTTTGTATTTTTCTGCCGATTCGTCTATAATTTCCTGATAAACAGGGTTTTCGAGTTGCAAACCGTCGATTTTCAGTCCGTTGATGATAAATTCTATCACGCAGGGAGCATTTTCCGGCTCCGGATTATGTTCGCCTTCCTTTTTGTTGTTGAGCGTAACTTCCCCATAACGAATAATATAGTAAAGAATATCGCGCTCAAACGAATCAAGCGGAAATTTTTTTATCGGCCGAAAGTCTGTCGGTGGAAAATCCGGGGCCGGCGGTAGTTCCGGCTCCGGAGGTTCGGGCGGACGGTCGTCGCCGCGTGCCTCGCGGTACAAATCTTTTTTCTTTTCTTCGAGGTGTTTTTGCCGCGCCTGATTTACCCGCCTTACCAGGGCGCGTTCGTCGATATTCAGCAGGTTGGAACATTCTTTTACATAAACGAGGCGGACAATTTCTTCGGGAATCAGGCCGATAGTATCGGCAATATCGGTAATCAACGCGCTTTGCTTCATCGGGTCGTTAGCCGAATCTTTCATCAGCGTCGAGGCCTTGAAGCGCACGAAATCGGTTTCGTTTTCGGCGATGTATTCTGCAAATTCTGTGGCGTTATGCTTTCTGGCGAAGGAATCGGGGTCTTCGCCTTCGGGCAGCACTACTATTTTTATGTTCAGTCCGGCGTCGAGAAGCAGGTTTATGTCGCGCACAGCGGCTTTCAGCCCCGCCGAATCGCCGTCGCGCAGGATAGTTACATTTTTTGTAAACCGCGTTATCAGGCGGATTTGGCCGGGAGGCAATGCGGTTCCCGATGCGGCTACCACGTTTTCTATCCCGGCCTGATGCATCGAAATCACGTCGGTATAGCCCTCGACTAAAAAGCATTTGTCCTGCTTGGTAATTGCGTGGCGGGCAAGGTAAATGCCGTAAAGTTCGCTGCTTTTATTGTAAATTTCGCTGTCGATTGAGTTTACGTACTTGGCCTTGTCGTTTTTCAGCGTCCGGCCGCCGAAAGCGACCACTTTCCCCGAAAGCGAGAGGACGGGAAACATCACGCGGCCGCGGAAACGGTCGGCTCGATAGTTGTTTTCGCCCGTAACAGTAAGTCCGGTTTTAATCAGAAAATCGAGTTTGTAACCCGCTTTCAGAGCCTGTTTTGTGAAAGCGTCCCGCTCTTCGAGGCTGTAACCCAACTGGAATTTTTTTATTATGTCGTCGCGAAAACCGCGCTCGTGGAAATACGAGAGGCCGATTGTGCGGCCTTCTTCGCTGTCGAACAGGTTTTCGGTAAATGTTTTCTGGGCAAATCCGTTGAGGATGAACATACTTTCGCGGTCGTTCTGAACCTGCCTCTGTTCGTCGGTCATTTCGGTTTCCTTAACCTCGATGCCGTATTTTTTGGCGATATATTTCAGCGCTTCGGCGTAGGAAAGGCTTTCGTGTTTCATTATGAAATGAATCGGCGTTCCGCCCTCGTTGCAGGCAAAGCATTTGAAGATATTTTTTGCGGGCGAAACCATCATCGAAGGCGTTTTGTCGGGGTGAAAAGGGCATAGTCCCTTATAGTTCGCTCCGGCCTTGCGAAGCGATACAAAATCGGAAACCACATCTACAATGCGGGCTGCCGACTGTATCCGCTGAATGGTATCGTAATCTATCATCGCAGCAAAATTACTTGATTTTTTCGAGAAAAGCAAATGCGTCGGCGTCAAGAAGACTGACAAATGCAAGCTTAATACAGGCAAAATCTCTTACTTTTCCGCTTATTTAAATTCTGTCTAAATTACAGTAAAATTTAAAATTATTTTTCGTTGATTATCAGTAATTTATGATTTTTACCCTCGATTTTCTTGAAAAAACTGCCAATTTTCGTGAACTTTTTTCATTTTCAGGTGTTATATAGATAGAACAACTAAAATTAGAGTTATAATGTTAAACAAATTTTGCAGTTTTATCACAAAACGAAAACCGGAGTCCGGCTCTGCCCACAATTTGTCCGGCCGGTCCGTATGTATGTATGTATAATACTCCTATTAACTGACAGCGCTCGCGCCCAGGTAACCATCGGGGCGCTGGACGCGCCGATGAAAGGAGCGATGCTCGACCTCAATCCAAAATCCGCCGCTAATCTGGGCGGACTTCTTTTTCCAAACATCTTTATCACTAATACCGACAGCCTGCCTGCCTCGCTGCCCGGTTCATTCACGCCTGCCGAACAGGACTATTTCCTCGACTTGCAGGGAATGGTCGTCTATAATTCCAACACCGACCTCGCGGGCGGCGTCGGGCTTTTTGTCTGGGACGGTTGGGAATGGAAAAAAATAGGCTTCGACAGCGGATTTAAGACGGAGTGCGAACTTCCGCTGGTTACTTCGGACGGCGGCGACCTTACCTGCTCGGTTGTTGATGAGTTCTGTACGCTCGACGCCGACTATGAGTTCAA